>JAUNDK010000025.1:12286-32905 GCA_030526115.1 Clostridia bacterium | reverse complement strand
CTTTCCATAATCAATAATGTGCTCGAGATGACCAGAATAGAACAGGGTGCAATTGAGGTGGATGAAACTCCTGCCGGTGTGGAGCAGTTTACCGACGGAATAGAATCCATGTTCGGCGGCATGATGGAGGCAAAGGGAATAGAGTTTATTGCCGATATCAGGGTAAAGCACATGTTTGTTTACTGTGACGTGGGAAAAACAAGAGAACTTTTTATGAATGTTCTCTCAAATGCCTGCAAGTTTACAAATCCGGGCGGAAAAGTAAAAATGATTCTCGAGGAATTCCCGGGAGAATCCAATGACAGAGTCTATTTCAGAACAACAATAAGCGATACAGGCATAGGAATGGAAGAGGAATTCATTCCGCATATGTTTGATGCTTTTGCCCGTGAAAATAACACCACAGATGCAAAAGTTGAGGGTACAGGTCTTGGAATGCCTATTGTAAAGCGTCTTGTGGACCTTATGCACGGAACAATAGATGTAAAGAGCAAAAAGGATTTCGGCACTCAGGTTACAATTACAATACCGCATCGCATAGCAAAAGAAGAGGACTGCTTGACTCAGGTTGATAAAACCATCGATCCCGAGCTTTTCAGAGGTAGAAGAATTCTTCTTGCCGAGGATAATGATCTCAATGCCGAGATTGCAATTGAAATACTCCGTGAGGCAGGGTTCATAATTGAACATGCGGGTGATGGTAAAGAGTGCTATGATATGCTCACTTCTGCAGATGATGATTATTACGATATAGTTCTTATGGATATTCAGATGCCAAACATGAACGGTTATGAGGCTGCGGTTGCCATAAGAAAAATGCACAGCAAGAAAAAATCCGAAATTCCGATTGTGGCCATGACAGCCAACGCTTTCGAAGAAGATAAAAAAGAAGCTTTCAGATGCGGAATGAACGGACACATTGCCAAGCCAATCAATGTCAAAAACGTTCTTGAACAGCTGGCAAGAATTATAAGACAGAAACAGTAAGAACAATAACAGGTTAATTTTTACAGCCCGGCTTCGGTCGGGCTATTCTTTTGCCCATATATAAAATTGACACATTCAGCTTTAATTTGTTTCTATGAAAACTATTCAGAATTCTGTATAATAATGCATAAGGAGTGATATTATGATCAGAATGGAAATAGCACTGTCGCTGGTGCTGTTGTTTATCGGATATATGTATTTTTCTGCGGAGAAACAATACAACTCTCTTCATGTAACTTTTCAGCGACTTCTTATAAGTGTTCAGATAAATCTGTTGCTTGACGGAGCAACAGTTTATACAGTAAATCATCTTGATACTGTTCCACCGTTGCTAAATGCGATTCTGCACAGGCTTTTTCTCGGAACGCTGGTTTTCTGTATTTATCTGTTCTACCGATATGTGTCCATTTTAATGCATGATAAATCGGGCAGACAGACAAAGCTGGATATTCCCGCAAGAGTGTTTCTGATTCTGGCCTTGCTTGGTAATTTTCTTTTACCACTTTCATATACTGAGACCGCAAAGGGGAATTATTCATCGGGACCTTACGTATATATTCCGTATGCGGCAGTAGCGTTCTACCTGGTGCTTTGCTCTGTGCTTATGGTTATAAACAGGAAAAATATCGAGATAAAGAACAAAATAACCCTTGGAATAGTACTTTTTATTGAGCTGTGGGTAAGTATTCTTCAGGCGTTTAACCCAACCTGGCTCATAAGCGGTATGGGTCTTACCTTAATGGCTTTATGTTATTATCTTACCCTTGAGAACCCTGAGGCGCTCAAGGCGGAGCTGACAGAGCAGAAGCTCTCCATGCTGTACCTTAAAAGTCAGGTTAATCCGCATTTTCTGTATAATACCCTTGATACAATTCGTATTCAGGCACAGCTTAACGGAGACAAAGAAGTATCGAACCTGCTTATGAAACTGGTGGATTTCTTCCGTGCGAGTGTCAAGGTTGACAGAAGCATAGTAACCCTCGATGATGAGATGGATATGCTTGAAAACTACATGGATCTCATGTGTTACCGTTATCCGGGCATCAACTGTGAGTATGATATAGATCCCGATTTAGGCGGTGTTCAGGTTCCGAACTTCATTCTTCAGCCCATAGTTGAAAACAGCCTTCTGCATGGTCTTAAAAACAAGGGCTATAAGGGTAATCTGATTATCTCGGCTCAGAAAGTCAATGACAGTACTGTGGAGATTTCCGTAAAAGACTCCGGAACAGGTTTTCCCGAGGATAAAAAAGAGCTTATAGATAATATGCTGAAAAATTATGCAAAACACGCACCAAAGCTCACAGGTAACAGCATCGGACTTCTGAATGTTCAGAAAAGAATCAAACTGCTGTGCGGTGCAAAATACGGATTATCCTACACAGATAACGAATCAGGCGGAGTTACCGCCCACATCTTATTACCATTTAAGGAGGAAGTAAAATGAAAAAACTGAAGGTCCTTCTTGTGGACGATGAGATAATGATTCGTGAGGGATTTAAACGGCTGTTTGACTGGGAAGCCCATGGCTGTGAGGTTGTAGGTGAGGCCGGTGACGGAATGGAGGCTCTCGCCAAAATAGACACCCTGAATCCGGATATAGCGATAATGGATATAAACATTCCCATTATGAATGGCCTGAAGGTAATTCAGATGGCAAGGCTCAAGCATCCTGATACGGCTTTTGTAATAGTCTCGGGTTATGATGATTTCTCATATTGTCGTGAGGCGTTAAGGCTTCAGATTACCGACTATATACTGAAGCCTGTAAATTATGAAGAGTTTGGTACCTGCATAGATAACCTTAAGATTGCATTCTTCCGCAATGAAACCCATGTAAATGAGGGTGTAGGCGAAGAGCGCATGATTCATCAGATTACCCGTTATCTTCAGGAACATCTTGCGGACGAGGTAAGTCTCTCCGTTCTTGCGGATGAATTCCATCTGAATCCTCAGTATATAAGCCAGCTTTTCAAGAGTGAAATCGGAGTGAATTTCCTTGCGTATCTTACCAACATACGCATAGAGCACTCCAAAAAACTGCTGCTTACCACATCGCTCACCATAGCGGAGGTTTCGGAGAAATCAGGCTATGCCGATTACAGAGTTTTCACAAAGGTTTTCAAGAAAAGCGAGGGAATAACCCCATCTCAGTACAGACGGGATTTTATCACCAACTGATATTTAAGGCAGGGCTTTTGGCTCTGTCTTTTCTTTTGCCTGTTGTTAATCCCTGAACATTATGGTAAAATCAGAATATCAAAAGGAGAGGAGTGAGGGCAGTGAGCATATATCATATCATGAACAAAGATGAAATACTGATGGATCTTGAAGTCAGCAGAAATGAATATGATGAAGTCAGCGTAAATCCTGTGTGCGTATATACGGATTTAAGCTCCATTGGTTTTAGAAATGCCGTGTCTTTCATAGAGGGCAGGCGTGCGCCAAAGCACAGAGCTCATATCTCAGAACTCCTTGCAAGATATGACTGCGACGACATAGAAGGTTTTATCCGTGTGACCCATGCGCTTTCCCTCAACGACACAATATGGATAAAAGAGGAAGGCTCTGCTCTTTGCTGGAAAGATGTATCTCTTTACGATAATGATTTTGATGAAGTCATAAGTAACACCGCATTTGACGGTGAGGTATTGAGTGTGTCTTTTTCACCTACTTCACCCGAGTTCGGAACAGACGGTTCATTTGCAAAGTGCTGGATAAGGGAAAACGAAGAGATAAAACTGGTAAAGCGTGGCAGCAGTATTTTTGAAATTGAACCTGTGTCGGAGTTTCTGTGCTGTCAGCTTGCACAGTACATTGTTCCCGAGCACGTAAATTATGAGCTTGATTTTTATCACGGAAAGCTGGTATCAAAATGCAGGCTGTTTACCGATGAGAACCACGGCTTTCTGTGTGCAAGAAAAGTTTTCGGACACAGACCCGAGGTAAAGGAACTTCTTGATTTTTATTCCGCTCTGGGTTATGAAGACTATTTTCGAAGAATGTGTGTCTTTGATGCCCTTACTGCCAATACCGACAGACATTGGGGTAACTTCGGTTTTATTATCGATAACCACTGTTTTGAGATATTGAATCCTGCACCTGTGTTTGATAACAACATGGCACTTTTCCCACAGCTTGACGATGACGAAGTGCAGAATATAGATGCATATCTGAGAAGGTATCGCCCGAAAATCGGCGGTGATTTTATTAAGACTGCAAAAGCACTTATCACAGATGAAATAAGAAATGATCTCAGAAATCTCAGAGGTTTTTCTTTTAATCAGCACGAAAGAATCAAAATCAGCGAGGAGAGATTAAATGCCTTATCCTCGTTTATGAACCAACAGATCGACAGAATACTAAACTAAATAACAGATTGTTTTAAGCCCTGCCGTTTCGGTGGGGCTTATTGTTTGTACCACATTTTCTATAAAACCGACACATTCACCTGAAAAACAAACCTATCGGTCGGTAGTCTGTTCTGATATAATGATGTCACAGTAAAGAAATGCTTTACTTGAGAAAACAACAGAAAAAGGAGATTTTATTATGAATAAGAGACTTGTTAAATCAAACAACAGAATGGTAAGCGGTGTATGTGCAGGCATAGCAGAGTACTTCGGTATAGATCCGACTATCGTAAGAATTGCGCTGGTGCTTTTCTGTGCCCTCGGTGGAAGCGGATTCTTAGCTTATGTGCTGGCGGCAATCATTATGCCGAATGCTTAATATGGGGCAGAGTAAGCTCTGCTTCTTTGAAAAAGGAGATTTAAAATGACAACAGGTCAGATAGGTGCAGGTACGGTTTTAATCGTGCTTATCGCATTATATTTTGTGGTTAAGTGGGCGGTTAAAAACGGCATAAAAGAGGCATACAGAGAGATAAAGGAGCCTTGCGGTGACGGTACCCCGGAGCTCCCCGAAAAGGCAGATAATTTATGAAAAACAGTACAAAAACAGGTCTCGCAATAATATTTGCGGTGATTGTTTTCGGAGGTAGCGGTGTGATTTCATCGGTGTTTGCAAAGGGCAACAATAAAATAAAAAACATGCTTCAAAGGGATTTTGAGATTAAAACCACAGAGATAAACGAGAGTTTTACTGATATTAAACTCGAAGAAATGGATATGGGATTTTACATTCGTAAAGCCGATGACGGAAAGTGCAGAGTTGTCAGCCCCGAAAGAACAGACGGAAGTGTTTATCATGCAGTTGAAGTGGTAAACGATGAATTATGTGTCATTAGACATGACAGTGCGGGTATTTTTGATTCGGTAAGTGTATTTAACGTGGAGAATATGGTAGAGATTTACCTCCCTGAGGGTGAATACGGAAAGCTGACAGCAAAAAACGGTTCAGGCAGAATCGAAGTAGATGAAGGATATGTTTTCGAGAGTGCAAACCTTAAGAACACATCAGGCAGAATAGAAATGCACTCCGATGTAAAGGGAGAACTCACTGCGGACAACACCAGCGGAAGAATCAAGATTGAGAATGTAAATCCCGAAAAGCTTGTTGCAAACTCCACTTCAGGCAGGGTTGTTCTTACAAATGTAAAGTCAGATGATGTTTACGCAAAGTCCACCTCCGGCAGAACTGTCCTGAACAATGTAACCGCAAGGGATATTGAAGTTAAGGCAACATCCGGAAAAATTGAGCTTAATGATGTAATTGCAGAGAATAAACTGGATGCCGAAAACTCCAGTGGCGGTGTTACTCTGAACAGATGCGATGCAGAGAAAATTAACATCAGAACCACCAGTGGATCCGTAAAGGGATGCGTTTTAAGCGATAAGATTTTCAACACAAAGACAACAAGTGGAAGCGTACACCTTCCACGCTCTGTAATCGGTGGAGAATGCGATATTCATACCACCAGCGGAAGTATTAAAATTGAGATAGAGAACTGATAAAAATTAACTCAGGCCTGAAAATAAACTCGGAAACCGGCTTTCCGGGTTTTTGCCTATGAGTAAATATACGAAAAGGAAAATAATATGAAACCAGACGCAATAGTATATACATCAAATACAGGTCACACCAGGCAATACGCCGTGCTTTTGGGTGATGCGGTGAATCTGCCTGTTTACAGTATGGAAGAAGCCGCAAGAGAGCTTACGGACGGCACTCCCATAATTTACATGGGCTGGCTTATGGCAAGTCATGTAAAAGACTTCGACAAGGCGGATAAGAAATACAGAGTTCTTGCGGTGTGTGCCGTTGGTCTTTGTGACACAGGTTCCCTCTTAAATGAAACAAGACAGGCAACAAAAATCCCTGAGGGAATTCCGTTGTTCACATTACAGGGTGGAATTAACCACAGCAGATTAAAAGGTATGAATAAACTTGCCATATCCATGCTGACAAAAATGCTCGGTTCGAAAAAGAACCGTTCCGCCGAAGAGGACAGAATGTTTGAACTTTTAAGCAAAGACGGAAACTATGTCAGCCCTGAGAATCTGGCAGAAGTTATTGATTATTATAATAAGGAGGTAATTTCATGAAAAAGAGAATACTGATAATTGTACTTGCTGTCGTAATACTTGCAGGTGCGGTCGGAGGTAGCTTATACCTCAGATCCATAAAGGACTACAAGGATAAGGTGAATGCCCTGACTTTTACTGAGATTGACCTGAATACGGTTGAGGACGGAACCTACTTCGGCGAATGTGATACAGGTGTGGTAAAGGCAAAAGTTGAGGTTGTGGTAACGAACCATAATATTGACAGAATCACTCTTCTTGAACACAAAAACGGAAAGGGAAAACCGGCTGAAGCTGTCATATCGGATATGATAGAGAAGCAGTCCACAGATGTAGATGCAGTAACGGGTGCAACATGTTCAAGCAAGATAATCAGAAAAGCAGTTGAGAATGCACTTGAAGGAGAAAACTGATGGCTGTATAATATGGAAAAAGCGTTGGGGGAATTAATCATGAGACTTGACGGATATGGTCTGTTTGTGGATGACATGGGTAAAATGATACGTTTTTACAGGGATGTTCTCGGTTTCGAAATCAGGGAAGATGAAAATACCGATAATGTATATCTTTTAAAGGATGGTACACTTTTCCTGTTATACGGAAGGAAGGACTTCGAGAAACTTACCGATAAACGATATGTTTATCTCAAAGGTGTGAATGCCCATTCCGAGATGGCTCTTTACGTGGATACCTTTTCCGAGGTGGATATTCAGTATGCCAATGCAATAGCAAACGGAGCAAGTTCGCTTCTCGAACCTACAACAGAACCATGGGGTCAGAGAACCTGTTTTATTGCAGACCCTGAGGGGAACATAATAGAAATCGGATCATGGGATAAACCATACGAAGAAAAAGATAAATAAAAACCGGGGGGCACTGTCATTGACAGTGCCTGTTGTGTTATATTAGTAAATGTACAATTTACTACAAAAATGTAAAGTAATTCTTTGAATTTCATAGTTATTATGGTATAATATATTGAATTATTATAGTTGGTTTATTGTAATAAAGAAGGGGAAATAAAATGAATTTAAAAGACAGAATGATTCTTGAGGATTACAGAAAATCCAGAGAGAATTATGTTAAGCTTGAAGAAATTGTAACTGCAAAGCTGAAAGCTATTGCAGATAAATCCGGAATACTCGTCATGGGTCTCGAGCACAGAGTAAAGGCAGAAAAAAGCCTTGAAGGAAAGCTCTACCGCTCAGGTTCATATTATCAGAAGCTCGAAGATCTCATGGATCTTTTCGGTGCGAGAGTAATACTTTATTTCTCGGATGATGTCGACAAAATAGGCAAGCTTGTGGAAGAGGAGTTCAAAATCGACTGGGAGCATTCTTCCGATAAGCGTACACTTCTGGCTCCTGATACTTTCGGTTACCTTTCACTTCATTATATCTGTTCTCTTCCTGATGGAGAAGATTAGCCTGAGGAACTGACAAAAATCCGCTTCGAAATTCAGATTCGCTCAATTCTTCAGCATGCCTGGGCACAGATTGAACATGACATGGGCTATAAAAGTCAGTTCGGTGTACCGGATATGGTCAGAAGACAGTTTGCAAGACTTTCAGGTCTGCTGGAACTTGCCGATGAGGAGTTTATACGAACAAGAGATCAGATAAACGATTATATTGACGAAACAAGAGAGAAAATCAAAAATGACAATGCAGAGGGTGTTACAATTGATATGATTTCTCTTGCGGAATATATGCAGTATAACAGAAAGATGAGAGTTTTCCTTGAGGAGATAGCATCCATAGAGGGTTCTGACATTCAGCAGGTAGATCCGGAAAATTATATCGGACAGCTTAAATGGCTCGGTATTACAACCATAGGCCAGATTCAGCAGAAGCTTGAAAAAAATCATGATCTCGCCCTTGCCCTTGCGGAAAATTCTCTCAGGGGTTCTGAGCTTGATATACTGTCTTCCAATGCCGCACTTCGCTATCTCTGCCAGGCAGAACTTCTCGCAGAGGGTTACAGCGAGGCACAGGTGACAGATTTTATCAGACTCACATCAAAGGATGATACAAGGGCCGAGCGTCAGGCAAAACTCCTTTTCAGACACTATGATGCCATAAAGAACGGTGACTGATATGAATGAAAATGAACTTTATGAAAGGGCGCTGAAATTTGCTACCGAAAAGCACAGCGGTCAGTTCAGAAAAGGCGGACTTCCATATATAACTCACCCTGTTGCGGTAGCTGAAATGCTTAAGGAGCAGGGCTATGGTATGGATTTCCTTATTGCAGGACTGTTTCACGATCTTCTGGAGGATACCGACGCCACAGAAGAAGAAATTGAGGCTATCGGAGGTCCTGCTGTTCTTGAGGCGGTAAAAAGACTTACAAAGATAAAGCCGTATGTTATGGCGGAATATATTGAGCATATCAGAGAGAATCCGATTTCAAAAGCCGTAAAGGCCTGTGACAGACTTCATAATCTGCGATGTGCCGTAGATGCCGATCAGGATTTCAGACGAAGATATATACTCGAAAGTATAGACTGGTACATGGATTTCTCACCGGAGATACCAAAGGCGGTGAGAGCTCTTATCGAAACTCTGGATAAGCCTATGCATGAGCTTGAGCTGGAGTATCGTCCTGTAAGCCACGCTGAAATCATGGAAACTCCCGGTGAAAAACCATGAATGTAGTAATTTCGATACTTTCCAATTCTTTCGTTACGGTTCCGCTGTATTTTCTCCTGAAGCATCCGAAAATCAAAGAAATCCCGTACATGTGGAAGCAGTTGGCGATAGGCCTGATTTTTGGCCTGCTTGCCATTTATAACAGTGACCACGGCGTAGCATATCTGGACGGATACATCAATGTAAGAGATGCGTCCGTCGTTCTGTCGGGCCTTGCTTTCGGAGCACCTGCCGGTCTTATTTCCGGATTTTTAAGTGGATTATACCGGCTTATCCTTGGCACGGGAACCTATACGAGACTTGCCAGCTCAATAGCCACCATGCTTATTGGTGTAATCTGTGCGATTCAGAGAAAATATGTACTGGAAGGAAGAAGGCCGAGCTGGATTTACGGTGCGGGAATAACATGTGTGTGCGAAGATATTCACATGCTTCTCATATGCTCTTTTAATATGAGAGAAACCGCAGAGGCATATTCCTATATCAGAAACAGTTCAATCAGAATTGTATTCGGTAATGCATTAAGTGTTGCCATTGCACTGCTTATTATTGCAATGCTGCGAAAAGACAAAGAGTATTACCGCGAAAAAGGAGAGAGAATAACAAGAATATTTACCAGATATCTTGTTATCTGTATAACAATTGCGTACTGTCTGACGAGTCTTTTTACATATCGACTTCAGAGTGATATATCAGAAGCAGAAGTGGAAGGTAATATTTTCAGGTCAATTCAGGAAATCAAGGTTGATATTCTGATGAGTTCAAAAGAAGAAATGCTTTCCATAGCAAAAGATATAGAAGAAGAATATGAAAAACTGGGCAGTTCCAGTATTTCCACACTCAAATATCTTGCAGATTCCCACGGTGTTTATGATATAAACATAATCGGAAGCGACGGAATTGTTAAGCGTTCAAACAAGCCTGAAATTATTGGTTTTGATATGAACAGCGGTACACAGTCCCGTGAGTTTATGAGGCTTTTTGATGAGGGATGGAACAACAATGAGTTTGTTCAGGAATACGGGCCTGTCAGCGAGAACGGATCAATAAGCAGAAAATACTGTGGTATTTTAATGCGGAACGGGAACCTTCTGCAGATTGGATATTCCCATGACCAGTTCAGAGAAAATCTTGATGAGCAGATTTATTCTGTTATCAGAAACAGACATATAGGAAACAGAGGTTTTATCTTTGTCTGTGATGAAGATAAAAAAATACTCGCATCTGAAAATCAGGAATATTATCTTAATGATATCGGAATAAGATTTGATGAGAAAAACATGTTGCCGGGAAATTTCTACCACTCGGAATATGACGGAGAAATATATATATTCTCTTACATAATATCAGAAGGTTATTACATATTCGGAGGAATACCCGAGGCAGAAGCCAACTACATGAGAGACTTTTCCACTTATTTCAGTATTCTGCTTCAGATTCTGGTATTTACGATTCTCTTCTTCCTGCTTTATTTCCTTGTAAAAAGGGTTATAATAAAGAACCTGGAGACAATAAACGGAAATCTTTCCGAAATATCAAACGGAAATCTCGATGTTAAGGTTGATGTTCATGCAAGCCGTGAGTTTTCCACTCTTTCGGAAGACATAAATAAAACCGTTGATACACTCAAAAAGTATATCAGAGAGGCGGAATCCAGAATAGATGCTGAACTTGAATATGCAAAACAGATTCAGTTTTCTGCTTTGCCTTCGGTCTTTCCGCCGTATCCCGATGAGGAACGGTTCGATGTTTTTGCCTGTATGTTCACAGCCAAAGAGGTCGGCGGAGATTTCTACGATTTCTATAAGATTGACGAGGACAGAATTGCGTTTCTTATCGCAGATGTAAGCGGAAAAGGAATACCTGCTTCGCTGTTTATGATGAGGGCAAAAACCACCATCAAAGACCTTGCCGAGCAGAAGCTCCCTGTAAATGAGATTCTCATCGAAGCAAACAACAGGCTTTGTGAGGGCAATGAGGCCGGAATGTTTGTAACGGTATTTATGGCTATTGCAGACCTCAAAACAGGAAAACTGACTTATGCCAATGCAGGACACAACCCACCGCTGCTTCTCCGTAAGGGCGGAGATTTCGAGTTTCTAAGGGCAAGACCGGGTCTTGTTCTTGCCGGAATGGAGGGTATGCCTTATCGACTCAATGAAATTGAGATTTTGCCGGGTGACAGAATTTTCCTTTATACAGATGGTGTTACCGAGGCAACAGATGAGAGCAATAATCTCTTCGGTGAAGAACTTCTGCATTCTTTTATAAATGAGCATAAAGATGAGCTTGCCAAGAATCTCTTACCAATGCTTAAGAAGGCCATAGATGGTTTTGCCGGCAATGCTCCGCAGTTTGATGATATTACAATGCTCATATTCGATTATTTCGGAGGTATTCCCATGCAGGAAGAAAAAACATTCCCTGCTGATATAAATGCTTTGCCCGATGTTCAGAGTTTCTTTGAAAGTTCTCTTGAGAAAATCGGATGTTCCATGAAAACCATGATGGCAGTAAGTGTGGCAATTGAGGAAATTTTCGTAAATGTTGCCCACTATGCCTACCCGGAAGGTGAGGGAGATGTTACAGTCGGTTTCTCCTATGACTCCGACAGCAGAACCGCAGGATTCAGAATTCGTGACAAAGGTATCAGGTTTAATCCGCTGGAACATAAAGATCCCGATATCACACTTTCCGCTGATGAGAGATCAATCGGAGGATTGGGCATATTCATAACCAGAAAAACCATGGACAGCGTTTCATATCGCTATTACAAGGGTGAAAATATTCTTACAATGAAAAAACGTATTTAAGGAGATAACAAAATGACTATTGATAAAGTTGTAAACGGTGAGGCTTTCACAATTAAAATCGCAGGTCGTATTGATACAATGACAGCTCCCGAGCTTGAGAATGAAATCGTTTCAATCGATGAAAGCACAAAGGACCTTATTCTTGATATGACAGGCGTGGAGTATATTTCCAGCGCAGGACTCAGAGTTCTTCTTGCAGCTCAGAAGAAAATGGGGAAGGTAGGTTCCATGAGACTTACAGGCGTTTGCGATAATGTTATGGAAGTTCTCGAGATGACCGGTTTTGCAGATATTCTGGTGATTGAATGATGGAACTTGTCAGCGAGGCAATAATATTTGCCACAAAGGCCCATGACAGCATGAGACGCAAACAGTCTGATGTTCCGTATATTCTTCATCCCATGGAAGCTGCTGCCATAGTAGGCTCACTCACAGCAGACCAGGAGGTTATTGCAGCGGCGGCACTTCATGACGTTGTGGAGGATGCCGGAATTTCCATGCAGGAGATAGAAGAGAAATTCGGCTCCAGAGTAGCTGTGCTTGTCGCATCCGAAACAGAGGACAAGCGTGAGGAATTACCTGCCAGCGCAACATGGAAAATCAGAAAAGAAGAAGCCATGAACGTTCTCAGAAATACCGAAGACATTGATGTTAAACGTCTTTATATGGGTGATAAACTCGCCAATCTGAGAAGCATTTATCAGGATTGGAAAAAAGAAGGTCACAATATGTGGAACCGATTTAATCAGAAAGATCCCCATGAACAGGCATGGTATTATCGTGAAATTGCAAAGCAGTTAAGTGTTCTTTCGGATACTCTTGCGTGGCAGGAGTTTAACGGACTTGTGGAACTGATTTTTGACGGTGTATAAACGGAGGAATGATAAATGAATGAAAATGTAAAATATCATGTTGACTCAGGTGTGCTTTATGTCTGCCTTATCGGCAGACTTGATGCCAACAATGCACCTGAAGTTGAGAAAGTAATAAATGAGGCAAAGACAGCTAATCCGGAGCTTCCTGTTGTTGTTGATGCCGAAAAACTTGAGTATATCTCCAGCGCAGGACTTCGAGTTCTTTTAAGACTTCGTAAAGAGAAAGAGGACCTTGCGGTAATAAACACCTCAACAGAGGTTTATGAAATTTTTGATATGACAGGTTTTGCCGAGATGATGACAGTCAAAAAGGCATACCGCCATCTTTCTGTTGACGGATGTAAGCTGCTCGGTAAGGGTGCAAACGGTGCTGTTTACCGCTATGATGATGAAACTATCGTAAAGGTTTACTTCAATCCGGATGCTTTACCTGATATTCAGCGTGAAAGAGAGCTGGCAAGAAAGGCTCTTGTACTCGGTATTAACACCGCAATTCCTTATGATATTGTTCGTGTGGGGGACAGCTATGGTACCGTAATGGAGCTTCTTTCTGCTATAACTCTCACAGATATGCTTAAGAAAGACAGCGAGAATATGGAAGCGCCTTTAAAGTATTATGTTGATATGCTCACACAGATTCATGATACTGAGGTAAAAACTGACGATATGCCGAACGAGAAGGGCATTGTTCTCGGTTGGGCTGAGTTTGATAAGGATCATCTTCCAAAAGAGCTTGGTGATAAGCTTTACAGTATGGTTGAGGCAGTTCCTGAGCGCCGCACAATGATGCACGGTGATTATCACACAAACAATGTAATGATCCGCGAGGGGGAGGCCCTCCTTATAGACATGGATACACTTTGCTGGGGTCATCCGATTTTTGAGCTTGGTTCCATGTTCAACGCATTCGTTGGTTTCGGTGAAGTTGATCCGAATGTAACAATGAACTTCCTTGGTGTTACACCTGAGGTTGCAAAGAAGTTCTGGCGCAAGGCTCTTGCAATGTATCTCGGTACAGAGGACGAAGCAAGACTTAACGAAGTTGAAGACAAGGCAAAAGTTGTAGGTTACACAAGACTTCTCCGCCGTACAATCCGCAGAAATGAGCCTAACCGTGAGGAGCTAATTGCTTACTATAAAGAAAAACTCTACGATCTCATTCCGAGAATCAACGAGCTCACATTCTGATAACAAAGCTGTGTCCCGGGAAATCGAGACACAGCTTTTTCACTATTTGCTTGTAAAAGAAATACAGTGGGTTTATAATTATATATAATAAAATGGTGGTGAAATGTATGTCACAGCGAAGTGTAACTGTATATATCGGAACCAGTCTCGACGGGTATATAGCCACAAAGGATGACAGTCTTGAATGGCTTCTCAATACTCCCGGTGATGGTGATAACGGGTTCGGAGAATTTTACAATACCGTTGATACTGTAATCATGGGAAGACGCACCTATGACTGGATACTTGAGCATGATGGAGTATCTCCTTATCCCGATAAAGAAGTATATGTTTACACAAGGGGAGAACACGAAAATCACGATAACATCACATTCACATCAGAAGATATTTCTGCGCTCATTCACAGACTTAAAGAGAAAAACGGCGGAAGAATCTGGATAGTAGGCGGAGCCGAAGTGATTAAAATATGTCGGGAGAATAAGCTGATAGATGAATATATTCTCAGCATTTCACCTGTAATACTCGGCGAAGGGATCTCTCTTTTCGCTGAGGGTGTAAAAGAAGAACTTAAACTGTTCACAATTAAAAACTACGGAGAATTCGCAGAACTGCATTATATTAAAAAAAATTAGTTGCTGGGAGTTTTTTTGGACATACTCCTGAGTATAATATAATCAGAAACAGAAAATTATATTCAGGAGGTGCCGTTATGGCTGCTATCTATTTTACAATCACAGGAACAAACTATCGTCACGGTAAGGATTTCATCGAACCCAAGATGGAGGTAATGCTTGTAAAAGAACCGGAGAATGAGTACGATAAAGAGGCAATAAAGGTGGAGATGCCCGGCCTTGGAATTATCGGATACGTTGCCAACAGCCCAAGAACTGTTCTCGGTGAGAGTTACAGTGCGGGAAGAATCTACGATAAAATCGGAGACACCGCAATGGGTACCGTTCTTTACAATCTTCCGGGAGGAGTGCTCTGCGAACTGAATGCCGAAGATATAAAATAAAACCAAAGGAGATTACTCATGTCACTTGAGAAAAAAGAAATGATGGAATGCCCATATTGCAAAAAGCTGGGTGAATTCACAAAATGGGAGAGTATCAATACTGTTCTTAACCCGGACGCAAAGGCTGCGCTTATTTCCGGTGAACTTTTTGCTTTCAAATGTCCGCATTGTGAAAAAGTGAGCCCTGTAAGTTATGAACTCCTTTATCATGATATGCCGAAACAGCTTATGATTCACTTTGTTATGAGCGAAAAAAGTGCAGAGGAGGCAATGAAGTCATTTAAAGAGATGACAGAGGGTAAGCTCTCAAAGCTTCCCCAGCTCTCACAGGCAAAATTCACATTCAGAATTGTAAGTTCCATGAATGAACTTCGTGAGAAAGCTTTTGTTTTCGATATGAATCTTGATGACAGAGTAATCGAACTGATGAAGGTCATGCTGGTTACTCAGCTTAGAAATGAAGTTCCGGACAAACTTCCTTTTAACATTTATCTCGATTTAAGAAATAATGAGCCGGAAACATTCCTTGTTGAATATACAGACGGAACATGGGGAAATATCAATGTTCCTCACGGAACCTACAACAGGGTGAAGGATATGTTTATTAAGCCTCAGGATGACGGAAGAAATGAATACTTCGTAAACGGCAAATGGGCTTTTGATTTCCTTCAGAAAAATCTGCCTCAGGAATGATTATTGATACAGAACGACTTATCATCTATCCGATAAGCAATGATGAGATAAAAATCCTTATTTCCAAAGAGAAAGATCCTGAGATGATAAAAGCCTATTCGGAAATGCTTGAGGGTTGTGTAAAACATCCTGAAGAAAGACTGTTTTATACCGTATGGATTATGGAAACCAAAGATAACAGTGTAAGGATAGGTGACCTTTGTTTCAAAGGGATTAATGATGATGGCATGGTTGAGATAGGCTATGGCTTATATGACGGATTCTGCGGTAACGGATACATGACAGAGGCTGTAACTGCTCTGACAGCATGGGTGATTAATCAAAGCGGAGTCACGAGAATAGAAGCTGAAACTGAACCCGGAAATATAGCCTCTCAGAGAGTTCTTGAAAAGGCCGGTTTTGTTCCAAGCGGTATTATGGGCGAAGAGGGTCCAAGATTTATCTGTTTGGGGAAATAAATAGAATTACAGGAATATGAGGTGTCAATATGCTCCTTCTTGTGGTAGATACCCAGCGTGGGTGTTTCAATGAAAGCTTATATGCATTTGAAACGGTAAAGGAAAATATCAGCAAACTTATTGCAGTGGCAAGGGAAAACGAAGTTGAAGTTGCATATGTTCAGCACGATGACGGACCGGGAACAGATCTCGATAAGAATACCGACAATTACGAGGTTTTCAATGAATTTGTCCCTTTATCACGTGAGAAAAGATTTCATAAGAATGTGAATTCAGCTTTCCACTCTATGACAGGACTCACAGAGTATCTGAGAGAAAAGGGAGAGAGGGATATCATAACCGTGGGAGTTTCCACAGATTACTGCATGGATGCCACAGTAAAGAGTGGATTTGAACAGGGTTTTAATATTATAATTCCCGCAATGTGTAATTCCACTTATGATAATCCGTATTTCAGCGGTGAGACAGCATACAGATATTTCAACGAATTCATGTGGCCGAAGCGATATGCAAAGACAGTTACTTTTGAAGAAGCTGTTGAAATGCTTAAAGGAGTATACTATGAGCGTAAATCTCAGACCGATAACAGAGGATAATTTCATAGATGCTTTTAACCTGAAACTCGCAGAGGGACAGGAAAAGCACGTCTCTCATCCCATAAGAAGCCTTGCTCAGGCCTATGTTTATCGTAATCAGTGCCAGCCGTTCGGTATATACAGTGATGATACAATGGTGGGATATGTTATGGTAATCTATGATTACGATATACCTGAGTATGATATATGGCACATGATGATAGATGAGAGTGAACAGGGAAAAGGTTACGGAACTCAGTCACTCGATAAGGTGCTTGAATACATCAGAACCAAGCCTTTCGGAGAAAGTAAAAAAGTTACTCTCACTTGCAACAGGGATAACCATACAGCTATGGGAATTTATCAGCGAAAAGGCTTTAATTTAACCGGAAATGAGGATGAAGATGAGGTAGAGCTTAGCCTCATTTTAAATTAGCAGATGATAATAAAAGCAAAACCGGGTGATCTGGAATCAGTAAAAATTATTACTCAGTCAACAATAGATGAGGTTTATCCCCACTACTACCCCACAGGAGCGGTGGAGTTCTTCAAAAAACATCATAGTGATGAAAACATTCTGAAAGACATAAATGCCGGTCTGGTTTATCTGCTTGAGAATAAAAATAATTTTGTCGGTACAGTTACTGTAAAAGAAAATAACATAAACAGACTGTTTGTCCTGCCTGAATTCCAGAAGCATGGTTTTGGAAGAGAACTGATTGAATTTGCAGAGGGCATTATCTTCAGGAATTATTCAGAGATAAAGCTGGATGCATCTCTGCCGGCCAAGAGCATTTATATGGCAAGGGGATATACTGAAACAGAATACCATATAATAAAAACAGACAATGGGGATTTTCTCTGTTATGATGTCATGGTTAAGTCAAAGGGTGAATAACATGAACGAAAAATTATTCTCATGGTCATTTAAAATATCCATGTGGAAGGATAAATACGCATGGAAAATTCTTGGTATTGTAATGGGTGTAAGCGTGGGTATATGCGCCCTGGCGATTCTGTTTGCTGGAGGAGACATAGAGAGCATTGCAAGCTCTCTTGGTGTGGTGTTTATCACTTATTTTGCGGTGATTTTTGTGTTTCTGCTTATTATGGTTCTGTTTTACAGAGGCAAAACCACTTACCACTATACGGCGTACGAGAATTATCTTTCAGCGCCCGGCAAGAACAGTAATATCTATTATGATAAGGTCAGCAAAATAGAACTTCTCCCGCAGGAGAACATGATAAAGCTTTCCGGCCCCCTCCAGAGAACCGGTCTGTATGTAGGCGAGGATGACTTTTACAAAGTAAGTTCATGGCTTTGCTCTCACTGCGGAAATGCAGAGATAATCGAGAACTGAGGTAGCAAATGACAGTGTTTGATAAGAACATGCTGAAATGGACTTATTCGGTTCCTGCAAAAAAGGACAGAACTCTGCTTCGTAAATTATACTTTGTGCTGGCGGTGATTTGGATTTTTCTTGTGATAATCGAGATACCAATCGGTATCCTCAGGCGCTCCGTTTACAGAATGTCTGGAGGCCCTGCTTTGGTGTGGCGGTCCGGCCACGGCTCTTATAGCTTTCGGTTTCGGAATTACATGGCTTATGCTACTGGCACTGAGCAGGGGAGGCTCTTACACTTATAACTGTACTGCGGATGATAAGCAGATTATTATTTACGGAGTGGCAGAGACAAAGGGCGGAAAACACCTTAAATATCGTAATATCAAGAAAATTGTATTTAATAAAGAGAAATGCAGAATAGATATTCACAGTATTATCACTAAAACCTCTGTATTTACAGAGGAGGAAGACTTTGAAACTGTGCGTAATTTCATAGCAGAACGCTGTGACAGAGCAAAGATAATCGAATAAAAAAGAACAGGCACCGAACCCGTTTTTGTGGTTCGGTGCTTTTGCTGTACTGTTATATTGTTTTGTCAGTTGGGATAGAGCAGAGTTGCTCCGCCGGGTTCATCGAGAAGACTGTTACCATAGTATATGGTTCCATTACTTCCTTCCCATACGTAGTCATAACCGGTGGAGACCTTTACGCTGCTGCCGTCTGACAGAGTGTAATCGTTCTGGTCGAACAGATAATCTGAGAAACTGTCGCTTGAGTAGGTTCCGTATGACATACTGCTTTCTACCATTTCAAATGTCAGGGCTGTCATGGCCTCGGCATAAGCCATACTTGCGGCACACATCATGTTCATTTCATTGATTACAGTATCTCTGATCTGATATGTGATTTTATCGTTGAGGGCAATCATCTCATCGTTAACCCTTGTGTTTTCAGCGAAAATCATAAACTCATTGTCGTGAATTTCCTGATAATCCTTGAGAGGGCACCAGAGTATATAGTAAGCGGGAATAAACCATTGAATTTCGGTATTGGTTACACCGTAACCTGAGGATGTGTACTGGTATGCAAAGTCCTCAACCATTATACACATGGCGTAGGTTTCTCCGTCGTAATTCTCGTAGGTATAAACCTTCTGTGCGGCAGTTACGTCGAACCAGTCAAGACTCATTCCGTAGTTTGCCATGCCGGGATAAACTTCATCGTAGAAGTTCTGACGCCTTGCATCGAGCTGGCTGTCATAGAAAGACATATCCTCGTTTTTATAGTACTGTGCATCAGGCTGCCACTTATACGCCAGCTCGTCACAGTAACCGCTTGCGTCAGTGTAGTAATGGTTAAAGATACAGAATGCATCCAGCTGACCCTCGGAATGATAGTAGTAAGGGCTGGTGGAAGAAACACGCTCAAGAAAAGTTTCGCCGTAGTAATACATCATTCTTGAATTTTTATCATCGTTTGAAAGTATTACAGAGGTCCTTATGGGCATTCCGAGTGAGGTGCTCTGGGTGCAGTTGTCGATAATGCGATTATCGGAGTAGCCGTTAAAACATGCATACTGACCCATTACAGCCGTATCCCAGTCTATTGGCTTTATGACAAAACTGCCCTCAGGAATATCCATATTCCTTATCTTGTCAAGTTTGGACATGGTAGAAGAGCTCGAGGTACTGTATTTAGGATCATTCTGAATTGCACCAACCGCCGCCGAAGCACTTACAGCGGTGCATGATATGATTAGCATAACTGCCAGTATCAAAGATATAAATCGTTTCATAAAGTTACTCCTCTCGCTTAATATTTTACATAATACATTCCGTCGTCTGTGACAAGCAGATCGTCATAAAATTCGAAAAAAGCCACCTGTTCACCGCTTTTATCCGTGAACCTGTAGTAGCATGAACCACCTGTAATCAGGAAGGAATTTGCCTTGCCTGTTACAACCATGGATGCAATTTCTTCCGCTGTGAGCTTGGGATCTGTTTCGTATGGTGCCTCCTCACAGTCATTATACAGGCATTGCATTTTGAGTTTGCTTAAATTGACTTTTTCATAACCACAGTACTCGAGAATAGGGGTTTCGATGAATCCTGCCGGAGCGATATACTCATCATCTTCAAATGCTGTTACTTCCGGAAAAGCCTCTCGCAATATTTTGTATAAAGCCTGAGCTGCCGGGTCTGTGTTCTCGTATTTAGAGCATCCCGATGCACCTAGTTCTATCATATCATTGTTTCGAATGGCAAAACTTCTCTGTTGTCCGGCATCATCTGCAAGTGATTCGTACGTTGGTTCCCGGTCTTCTACGGTACCAACCAGACTGCTGACATTACTTATGTCATATTCGATAAACTCACCGGTTTCTGTTTTTCTATGAAATTCTTTATTCATTTCCATTTCCGGTAATTCTGAAATATTTCCGCCCCGGGTGAGCATATTCGAGGTTTCAGCCCATTCAAGCAGTTCCTGTATGTCCTTTGGTACACCATCACGGTTTTTTGCACTGTAAGACC
>JAUNDK010000025.1:0-12276 GCA_030526115.1 Clostridia bacterium | reverse complement strand
TTTTCCCCAGCCCATCTGCTGATAATAGGTCATGAGAATAATGTCTCTGTCGGCTTTTGCCTGAGCAACGACTGACAGCGAAAAAATCATGAGAATAATCATCACCAAACTGATTGCTTTCTTCATTTTTATCCCTCCGTTTTCATATCGAAATATTTATACAGATATATTATATCACTGTGTAATGGTATGGACAATGAACAGGACTTATAAATCGACATATCCGTTTTTGTACATCTGTTGAAAAGAAAAAGCATCTCCCACAAATTGAAGGAGATGCTTTTGGTATAATTTTCAGTCTTCTACATCAAGTCTTTGTCTTGCAACGAGGTCTGCGAAAATACCGCCTTTTTCAATCAGTTCATCATAGGTGCCCTGTTCTGCTATGTGACCTTTGTCGAGTACAACAATGCGATCGCAATGGCGTATTGTGGAGAGACGATGAGCGATGACTACTCGTGTGCACTTAAGCTTGTCTATTGCCTCAGCGATTTTCTTCTGAGTGATATTATCAAGGGCGGAGGTAGCTTCATCGAAGAAAAGGATTTTCGGTTTTCCCGCAAGCGCTCTTGCAATAAGAAGCCTCTGGCGCTGACCGCCGGATATTCCTCCCTGACCCTCTGCAATTATTGTGTGCATTCCCATGGGCATGCGCTCTATATCATCGGCAATCGATGCCATTCTGGCAAGGTCCCATGCTTCATCAATGGTCATTTTAGGTGCGGCTACACTCAGGTTGGAGAAAATATCGCCCCACATTAGCTTTCCGTCCTGCATTACAGTACCGATTTTACGGCGTAACGATTTAAGATCTACTTTGGTAATATCTTTGTGGTCATAGTGAATATAGCCCTTCTGTGGCATTTCGAAGCCGAGAAGAAGTCTTAGCAGGGTACTCTTTCCGCAACCGGTGGTTCCAACAACAGCGAGATATTCACCTGCTTTTATGTTCAGACTGAGGTTATCTATTACCCATGGCATATTATCCTCATATCTGAAGGATACATTGCTGAGAGAGATGCTGCCGCGTATATCACGGATAATCTCTTTGTCATCGGCGGTTTCCGGAACGGTTTCCATAATAGGAGTTGCCATTTCGAGTGTCGGGCGAATGTTGGCAATGGTTCTTGCGATGCTTGCAACGGCAAAGAATGCTCCGGATATACTGCCATAAGCCGAGTTGAATGCATAGTAATCAGAGACCGAAATTCCCGATGTTGCCGCCAGTCTGTAAAGTACTAGCGTTCCGACTATGGATATGATAAGGCTTATGGTGGAGTTAAGCTTAAGAAAAGCCGGGGGATTATATTCGAGTGATGTTACTTCAGAATATTTATTGGCCCAGCGTGCAAATAAACGTTTTTCCGCACCTGCAAGTTTAATTTTCTGAATTCCGGCAATCATGGAATAGGTCATACCGCTGAGACCTGCGGAACTCCTCATTTTCTTTCTTGAGAAGTTTAACTGCATATATGTTGTAATCAGAGAAACACATACAGTTGTCAGGGTGATGCACATCGACGGAACAACAAGCGCCGGAGCATAGTGGAATACCTGACCGAGATAAACAAGAGAGAAAACAGATGTAATGCAGGTGGTTCCCAATGAATCTATCAGCAGGGAGCATAAATCCTGAACATAATTCGCTCTTCTCTGCATTTCACCTGAAGAGTATTCTCTGAAAAAAGTAACAGGCATGGACATGAGGCGATTCATAACTGCAGCCTGAACACCGGTGCGCTGTTTCATTCCTATGCGTGAGTTTACAAGTGACTGAAAAACATCGTAAAAGGTTCTTGAAAGTGAGTAGCACACCATAAAGCCGGCAAGGGCAAGAAGCACCTGCAGGTTCTTGCTGTCAAGAACCTTACCGAAGAGCAGTTTGGTGAATATCGGAGAAATCATTCCGAGAGCGGAGGCTGCGGCAATAGAAAGAATATAGCACAGCCAGTCCCAGACAGTACACTGATCCAGGGCAAAAATCAGGAGATCTTTTATTGAGAGTTTCTTCTGTGGAAGAGGCTTGTAAAAACACATGCCATCCACTTCAAGGAGCTTCTCGGTATGGCGGTTTAGTCTTACGATTTTACCGTTATCCGGGTCACGGAAATAATATCCGTTTAGCCCGTAGGGAAGAAGTACAACCGGAGTTCCGTTGCTCTTTTTTACGGCGACCATAGGACCTGTGGCATTTTTATACCAGCCTGATTTTAACTCAACATTTCTGATTAATATGCCGTAAGGCTTAAGCTGGAAATCAATGTATTCCTCAGGAGTGAATGTATCGTTGTTTTCGGGTAATTCCGTGAATTTGATTCGGAAATATTTAAGTATTTCTTCTGTTACTGATTTTGCCCGTTCCTGTTTGTCGAGGGCATCAACAAGCTTTTGCCCATTACAGCATGGGCAATATTGTTCAGGGAGGCATTCATTACGGAATCGTCGGATTCTTTTCTGAATCTCAGCTGATCGTCAAACCAACCCATAAATTATTCCTCCTTTCGTCATTCGCTTGTAACAAGTTCTCTGTAAATATCACTTGTCTGCATCAGTTCTTTGTGTGTTCCTCTTGCGGAGATAACACCGTGATCCATAACAATTATTTCATCGCAGGATCGTATGGTATTGCACGTACCAGCTTATATTCTGTCTGAGCATCAAGGGCGGAAGTTGCCTCATCGAGAATAATCAGAGTTGGGTCCTGAGCAAGAACTCTGGCAATTTCCATTCTCTGACGCTGACCACCGGAGAAGTTTTTGCCGCCGTCAAGCAGTTTTTCTTTATAACCCTTTGGTCGGGCCATAATATCCTCATGAAGCTGGGCATCTCTTGCGGCAAGTATCATTTCAAAGTCTTCGATACTGCTGTCCCACATTTTAATATTATTTTCAATTGTGTCCTCGAAAAGAATGATGTCCTGATCTACGACGGCAACACATCCGTAGAAAACACTTTTCTGAATTTCTGACATAGGCTTACCGTCGAAGAGTATTTCACCCTTCCATGGTTTGTATAAGCCGGAGATAAGCTTGGAAACAGTGGATTTTCCACATCCGGAGCCACCTACAATGGCTACGCTTTTACCCGGTTCAAGGCTCATGCTGAAATCCTTTACCAAAGGTGTTGCAAGGGGAGAATATCCAAACTCGAGACCTTTGATTTCCACTTTTCCTGAAAGCTTTTTGTAGGCTTCGGCATTATCAGTCTCAGGTGCGAAATTGTCTTCTGATGGATACTCCATAACGTCATCGATTCTCTCCATCTGAACTTTCATCTGCTGTATGGTCTGACCCGCGGAGATGAAACTTGTGGCAGGTCCCATAAATGAAGAGAGAAAACCCTGGAATGCCATAATCATACCAACTGTGAAATCACCGCGCATGGCAAGCCATACGCCGAGAACAATAATGATATTATTGACAGTCTCGGTAACAATTCTTGGTATTATACCGAGATAGGTGTTCATTTTGAGAGATACAATCTCATTTTTGTTGTCAATGGCCTGATATCCGGCCCACTTTGCCATGAATCCGTTTTCGGCACCGCTTGCCTTTATGGATTCCACCAGCTCAATACCTGCCATGGTTGCGGCTCCGAGTTTGGCTGAGTCTGTCATGGAAACACGCATCAGATTTATTCTCTTCTTGGATATGTAGTGAGATATAAAGCTGTTGATTGCCAGTCCTGCAATTCCCACAAGAGTGAGTATTGGGCTGTAACGCAACATTAATGTAAGGTAGAAAATCATCATAATCGCGTTCAGCACGAGTGGTGCAAGTACGGATATGAGTGAGTTGGAAATGCTTGCGTTGGAATTCTGACGGGCCTGAATATCGGCGGTCAGTCTCTGTGAGAAGAAAGACATGGGAAGATGGAGTACCTTCCAGATATAGGAGGTACTGCCTATTGTGGACATTTTGCCCTTTATTCTCAGGTCATAAATCTCTCTTAGAGCAGAAGAAACAATACGGATAAGTCCGAACCCACCTAACAGCAGCAGAAAAGGGGTAAGCCATTCGATGTTTCTGTGAGTTAAAAGACGGTCAAGGAATACTCTTGAAAATACAGGAGTAATTGCGCCTACAACAGATGCAATGATGCCTGTCAGTACGGCAAATGCAATTGCAGGGCCTGAACCTTCAAGTCTCTTTTTACAGAAATCCACGACACTTTTCGGTTTTCCGGAGGGTACAAAATCTTCTTTCGGAGAGAACTGTAAAGCTATGCCTGTAAAAGATTCATTGAAAGTTTTCATATCCACGGTGCAGGTGCCTCTGCCGGGATCATTGAGATAAGCTTTGTTGCCTTTGAATCCGTCCAGCACTACAAAGTGATTCATGTTCCAATGAATTATGCAAGGGAATGTTCCTTCTTTTCTGAGTGTTTCCGGCTCACAGCGGTAGCCTGATGCCTCGAGACCATGGTATCTTGCGGCAAGAAGTATATTTTTGGCGTTTGATCCGTCTCTTGAAACACCGCAGTCGTTTCTTATCTGTTCCAACGGAACCCATTTGCCGTAGTATGCAAGTATCATTGTGAGGCAGGCGGCTCCGCACTCCAAAGCCTCCAGCTGCATAATAACCGGAACTTTGGCTACTTTATGCTGAAGAGGCATGTTTCTTTTTTTCTTCATAATATTTTACCTCAGTTGAACAGGAAAGAGATGGGGTGTATGGATTCAACTTCGATTTCGGCATTGTGAATTCCATCCGGAATAGGGCTTTCGGTTTCGATATATAAGATTTTGCCGTCCTTGTGGGCACGAATCTCAGTTATTTCTCCTTCTACGCCGTCAACAACAACCTGCATTCCAGGTTCAACGGTTTTGCCGTTTTCCATAGGGATAAAACAGCTTATTTCTCCGCTGTAACATTCGGCTTCGGCGGTGACGGTTGAACTTACACTGCCGAAAACACCCCAGCAGAGCAGACCGAGCAGCAGAAATATAATTGCCAGAAGCAGAACCCATATTCCCGGGTTTGCAACCTGAATGCAAGAGCTGAGATCATCGGGAGATTTAACTTTTTCAAGACTTTCTTTTCTGAATATCGATTCTTTCATTTTTGACCCTCTTTTTTATATTTAATCCTGCTATCAGCAGGGAATTTTCTAAATTATACCACAGAATTATCTGTTATTCTATAAAATACCGATAATCTGATTTTCTTATTATTCAACTTTTTAATAATAAATGTGTACTTTACAGCAGATTTCTGTTATCATATATAAATATGATTGCAAATGATTATGGAGGAAAGCTATATATGCATGTACTTCTGGTTGATGATGAATACCTGAATCTTTGTAACCTTGAGGAAATCACAGAGAAATTACTTTCCCATGATACAAGAGTCGGTTTCACCAAGGCGAGTCAGGCAATGAAATATATTGAGGAGAATACCATCGATCTTGCGTTTCTGGATATTGAAATGAGAGGTATCAACGGCATAAACATTGCGCAGAGCTTAAGGGAGAAAAATCCAAGAGTAAATGTGATATTCTGCACAGGTTACTCAGAGTATGCGCTTGATGCATGGGACCTTGACTGCAGCGGGTATCTTTTGAAGCCCATAACAGAAGAAAAAGTCCGACATGCTCTTGAAAATCTTCGTTATACCTTGGAAAAGCCCAAGAGGGTTTATTTTCACTGTTTTGGAAATTTTGAGGCATATTGTGACGGAAACCCCATTACTTTCAAATATAAAAGAACCAAGGAATTTCTTGCCTATCTGGTAGACAGAAACGGAGCCTCATGTTCTCTCAAAGAACTCAGTGCCGCTCTTTTCGAGGATGAAGAGCACAGATCCTACATTTATCAGATTCGTCTGGATCTGATTAATACGCTGGAGTCGCTCGGTGTGGAAGACATAATAATTCAGGCGAGAGGACATATGGGAATAGTGAAAGACAAAGTGTCCTGTGATTACTACGATTATATGGACGGCGGAGAAACGCCATCTGTGCATGAATACATGGCGCAGTACAGTTTTGCCGAGCTGACATCTGCCACACTGTTCGGACAGAGGTGATTGTATGACATTTAAATCGCTTGTTCAGATTTGCCTCGAGATGTGGGGTGCAGTAATATGCCTGATTTTTCTTACAGTTATATTTTTCAGAAAAGGACACACAAAGCGAAGAGGAAAACTTCTCAGTCTTACCCTTGCACAGATGGTTCTGCTGCTTGTGTGCGACTGTATTGCATTATACACCCGAGGTAAACTCAGTGTTAGTGCATACATACTTGTACGCCTGAGTAATTTTCTTGTGTTCCTTCTCAATTACTGCATCGGATACACTAACATTGTCTATATGGAGGATATACTCAAAAACAATGGTCATCGTATGAACCCATTACTGAAACATTCGGTGAGTGTAGTTTGTGCAGTCGGTGCCGGAATGGTTATCATATCGCAGTTTAACGGATTTCTCTATACCATCGGTTCCGATAATCTTTACAGAAGAGGACCCGGTTTCGCTGTTATTTCCCTGGTTGGCGGTCTCATGGTAATACTGATTACCGCAAGTGTGCTGATTAACTTTAAAAAAATGCAGCGTTCACAGGCTTTTTCGTGGCTTACACTATATCTTCTGGTTATTCTGGCAAATGCCATACAGATATTTTACTACGGAATTTCTTTTGTAAATATAGCGGTGGTTATCGGTATGGTGTTTATGTTCATCTCCTACGAGAAAGATATGATACTTTATTCTGCAATGCAGGAGAATGCCAACATAAGAAACCAGCTCCTTCTTGCTGAAAAAGAAAGGGAACTTGCGGTAAAAGAAGCTGATATCGCCAGTATGAATACTCAGCTTGCTCAGGAGCATACTCAGCTGGTTCTTTCTCAGATTCAGCCGCATTTTCTGTATAATGCGCTTTCTGCGATAGGATTTCTCTGTACGAAAGATCCTAAAAAAGCAAGATATGCAGTGGATAATCTCTCGTCATATCTTCGTACCAATCTCGACAGCCTTGTAAGTGTGCGTCTTGTCAGTTTTTCAAGGGAGCTTGAGCACACCGAGGCTTATCTTGCTATTGAAAAGCTTCGTTTCGGCGATGACCTTAACATAGAATATGATATAAACTGTGATGAGTTTATGCTTCCTACGCTTTCTTTGCAGCCTATGGTAGAAAATTCCGTAAGACATGGTGTATGCAAAAAGGAAGAGGGGGGAACTGTAACAATCAGAACGGAGAAAACCGACAGTGAATATCTCATCTCGGTTATAGATGACGGCGTGGGCTTCAATCCGGATGAATCCTCTGAGGATAACAGAGCACACATTGGCGTGGAAAATGTCCGCAAGAGAATAAAGCTTTTATGTGACGGAGAACTGATTATAAAAAGCGTACCTGATAAAGGTACAGAAGCCGTTATTCACATACCGATAAAAGAATAAGCATGGGAGCTCTCGAAATGAGAGCTCTTTTTCATGCTTTTCTGCAAACCTTCAAAACGAAACTGAAGAAGGCTGTAATATTCAGTTTACAGTCGCATACTTTACGGCAGTATAAGCGGAATAAACTTTTACGGAATTAATGGTCTTGTAAGCTCTGACTTTATAATAATATGTCCTGCCCTTTGTGAGACCTGTGTTCTTGTAGTAAGTTGATCCTGCGCTTACTGTTTTGATAAGGCTGTATGTGCCTGTTTTGCTTGTGGCTCTGTAAATCTGATAGCTCATTCCTGTCGGAACTTTACTGAACTTGAGAGTTACCGAACCTGTACCTGCTGTGACTGTGAATGTTGCAGGTGCCTTTACTCTGTATGCTGTCTTTGCTGCACTTGCGCCGGAATAATAGTAATTGCCGGAAACTGACTTGAAATAAGCCTTTACTGTGTATTTGAAAGATTTTCCGTTCACGGCCTTGGCTACTGTATCAGCTGTATCTGTGAAAGATGTGGCTGTTGTTGTCTTAATCTTCACACCGTCACGATATACAGCATAGCCTGTTGCACCTGCCTGTGCACCCCATGTAAGCTTGATTCCTGTTGATGTATTGGAATAGCCCTTTATGGATGGAGTCTGCATTCTTCTTGTAACCTTGCCTGTGGACTTTGAACCATATATTACAGTGTCTTCGTTGTCCATATAGAAAGCTCTTACAAAGTAGGTGTACTGTGCTGTATTGGAAATGCTTTTTACGGCTGTATCGGTATAGCTTAATGTGTTCGCGTCTGAAATAGTTGCTATCTTGGAAGACCCTCTGTAAACAACATAACCCGTTGCGCCTGTAACCTTGCTCCATGTAAGTTTAATGCCTGATGAGACATTGGCCCATGAAGTAACGGTGACCTTTTCAGGCACAATATTTACGGTAATATAATCAGCTTTTGTGGAAGCGTACTCGGAATTAACCACAACTTTGTAATATACCCTGTAAATGCCTACATTTATTCCTTCAGGTAAATCTTTTGAGTAGCTTTCTCCATCAGGACTGTACATGAGTGTGCCTGCGTTTGTTGTGCCCCTGTTAATAAGTGTCTGGGCAGAACCAGTGTAGGTGAGATTCTTTGCTGTCGGTGCGGTAACAACCATCTTTGGGATATCGTTTTCATCCTTTGTGACTGAGTAGGTTTTGCCGTCATAAACAACACTTGCGGTGTATGTTACAGTACCTTCTTTTTCTGTATTTGCTTTTGATTTTACAGATGTTCTTACATCAAGCGGATAATTTGTCTTAATGATTTCGTCGCATAAACCACACTTGATTCCTGAAGTGCATTTTCTGTTGTCAGCTGACCACGCAACATCGAAAAGTACCTTATCGTAATATGTGTGATCTGCCACGGTCCTGAAGACACCGCCGGAAACAGAAAAATCATCCTCTGTAAGAGTGGAATTACATGCAAGATTAAGAGTTGCTCTCACATTGGCAAAAGAGCTGTGTCCTAAAGACTTAACGCTTGCAGGCATCTTGATTGCTGTGATATCCTCGCAGCCTGAGAATACATAATCGGAAATCTCTGTGGTTCCGATTGGAATGATAACTTCGCTTCCGTCGCCGCAGTAGCTGTAAATAACATTGTTGACGGTAACCAGTCCGTTTTCATCCGCTAAACCGTTGCAGCCGTAGAATGCGCATTTTCCGATAGAAGTAACGGAAGCCGGAATGTCTATGTCAGAAAGCTTTTCACAGCCTAAGAAAGCGGATTTACCGATTGAGGTAACGGAAGATGGGATAACTGCACTTGAAAGATTTATACAGCCTGAGAATGAGTAATCACCGATTGATGTGATTCTTTCATCCAAAGTTATATATTTTACTTTTGTGTTATAAGAGAACCATGGTGTGTTGTTTGAGGTGAAGTTTCTGATGTTACCTTCTCCGACGATTCTGAGTTCTCCTGTGTAACTGTTGAGTGACCAGGTAAGGTTTTCATCTACATGGCCTGTTCTGATAATCTGAAGATCCCTGGAACATCCTACGTAGGCGTTTAAAGGAAGTATTGTATCTGCAGATAAGGTTATTTTCTCGAGATTTGCGTAACCTGAGAATGCATAATAACCGACTGCACCAATACTCTCCTCAACAGTAACGGTTCTGATAAGGTCTTTATACTCGTACCATGGATAATAAGTGGGGGATGTCCTGTCTTCGATGGAACCCGTACCTTTCAGTTCAAAATCACCTGTGGCTGAATCCAGGGTCCAGATGATATTGTCACCGCAGTAGCCGTAATAGTCTGTATAGACTAAAGTTACATTCTCGGAACCGTCAAATGCATGCTCTCCGATTGATGTTACAGAAGATGGAATAGTAACTATTTTCAGATTTTTGCAGTCTGAAAAAGCATAATCACCTATGGATGTGACTCCGTTCGGTATTACGATTTCCGTTACCTGCTCACAATTTGAGAATGCATAATCTCCGATAGTGGTAACGCCTGTTCCGATGGTGACGTTTTTAAGATTCGTAAATCTCCAAAATGCGTAGTTACCGATTGAAGTGGCGCCGTTTTTTATTACAACGGTTGCAAACATTTCTTTCCATGCAAACCAGGAAGGAGCTTCGGTAAGTGACCAGTCTTCCATTTTTCCCGAGTTTCTGATTACAAGCTCACCTGTTCTGTTATCGGCTGTGAATTTTAAGGAATTATTATTTGCGCCACAGTATTCTATTGCAATGTTCTCCAGATTATTGCATAAACGGAATGCGTCAGCTCCGATGTATTCTACCGATAAAGGAATGTTTATGAATCTAAGGTTTTCGCATTGATTGAAAACATTGTCTTCGATTCTGATAAGAGAATTCGGAAGTGTTAACTCTGTAAGGCTTTTACATATGGAAAATGCACTTGTGCCAATCACAGTAACACCATACGGAATATTTATATTTGTAAGACTTTTGCAACTATAAAATGAAAATGCTTCTATAATGGATATGGTTTCCGGCAGAGATACACTGGTAAGGTTTACGCACTCATGAAACACACTTTCTCCTATAGTTGTTACACCCGGGTTGACTGTAACCTTATAAATATCTTTTCTGTGTCTGAACCAGATCTGATCGAGATCATCAACGTCTCTGATATTATACATTGGACCTTCACCGCTGATTACAAGCTCATGTGAAGAGGTGTTAAAGGTCCATGTTACATTTTCGCCGCAGTAACCTGAGGTTGGAGCTTCGAGGTTTTCCTCGTCTTTGGAGTCTTCATCATTTAATTCAGGATTTTCACCCTCTGATGTTTCTTTGGATGACTCATCAGCAGGTTCCTCGGTCGGATCTGTGGATGATTCTTCGGTCGGTTCCTCAGTTAGAATTTCTGCTTCTTCTTCACTTACTTCTGTCGGAACTTCGAAAGTTTCCTCTGAAGACTCTTCCTCAGATGTTTCACCCGATGGCTCCTCGCCGGATTCCTCGGAAGGCTCTTCGACCGGTTCAGCCGGGGGATCATCTTCAGATATCCCGGATACTTCTTCAGTTATCTCTGAAGCGAGGGGAGAGCTTTCTTTTTCAACGAGGATTTCAATATTTTCTTCTTCAGATATTATGACAGGCTCTTCTTCGGTGACAGCTTCGCTTTCCTCTGCTGTTTCTTCAAGAATCTCTGCCGGATTTTCCAGTGTTTCGATTTCTTCTGCCAAAGCAGAAACAGGCAGTGATGAAAAAACCATCACTGCTGAAAGAATAATCGAAAACAGTTTTGCTGACTTTCTCATTTTTTCTTCTCCGTTAGTTTATTTGTTTCAGGGGTTAATATATTCGTAAACTTCTCTTAACTCTGAACGATCTGTGAAATAATCATCACATGGGTCGCAGTAAAGAGCGTTGAATAAACCAACATGCAGAATACCGCAGCAGTGCGGGCATTCGTAGTGGTATTTTGTTCCGTTTGCCAGTAACCAGTGTGTCTTACGGCCCTGTGAGTCATATTCGTAATCTATTATTTCGACATAATCACCTTTGCCGCCTGTTACATCATGAAGCTCCTCTTCATGCATTTTTTTCTCATCCATGTCAAATTTCTCCGATTTGTTTATTTGTAGTACCTGTCATATACAATGTAATCAGACACACCCTTATACCAGTCATCACATGGGTCACAGTAAAATGCTCCCAGGAAGCCTTCATGCATAATTTTACCGCATTTAGGGCATTTATAGTGCCATATTATATCGGCCTTGGCGAAGTGGGTAGGTCGACCCTGGTCATCTTTTTTGTAAACAACGGTTTCAGAGCCATTTGTATATGCTGTAAATGCAGTGCCTCCCGCAACCTCTTTCAGAGTTTCTTCAGAGATTTTCTTTTCCTCAATGATGTTATTATCCATAATTTCCACCTTATTTTATTTGTTGTCAGTACTTGCGTACTCTTCGGTCTACACGCCTGTATTTCTCGAGATTCCAGATAAAGTAATCATTACATGGGTCACAGTAAAGTGCACCTGTTGCTCCGTAATGCATATATTTACTGCATTTCGGGCACTCGAAGTGATAAGTTTCGAAGTAGGTAGGGTATTCCGCCTTCCATTTGATAGGACGGCCCAGTTCGTCGGAAACTATAACTTCCGTGGATAAAAGAGTGTGTGATTCTCCACCTGAAATATTTTCGAGTTCCTCATCAGGGATATATGCCTGATTAAGTTCTTTGTTTTCCATGATTTTTCCTCCTAAAAGTACTTGCGTACTATTCTGTCTATACGCTTGTACTTGTTGAAGTTCCAGATGAACACCTCATCGCAAGGATCGCAGTAAAGCGCAGCTGCTCTTCCGAAATGCATATAGCTTTTGCAATAAGGACATTCGTAATGATATGTCTCGTAG
>JAUNDK010000024.1 GCA_030526115.1 Clostridia bacterium | reverse complement strand
TGAAATTCTCAAGAGAATGAAAGAAAACGGCAAAAAGGTTCTTTTATCCATAGATGAAGTCAGCAACTCCGAATACATGAGAGTATTTGCCGGAGCTTTCCAGCTCTTTATCCGCAAAGATCTTCCCGTATTCCTGATAATGACAGGACTTTACGAAAATGTGGAAAGTCTGCAAAACGAAAAGAATCTCACGTTTTTATACAGAGCCCCCAAAATTACGGTTGAACCCCTGAGCATAAGAGCTATCGCAAATAAATACGCTGGAATCTTCTCCATTGACGATGAAAAAGCCAAAAGCATGGCTTCACTCACTATGGGTTATGCATTTGCTTTTCAGGTACTCGGTTTCCTTACATGGAAACAGGGCGGAGATTATGAATCTGTAATCAACGAATATAAATATTATCTCGAAGAATATGTTTATGATAAAATATGGAGCGAGCTTTCCAATAAAGATCGTTTTGTTCTAAATGGAATCTGCAACGCAAAGTCATGTGCAACAAAAGATATTATTGCTGAGCTGAACATGAAAAACAATGAGATAAACCCTTACAGAAAAAGACTTATCAAAAAAGGCATACTCAACGGAAAAGAATGGGGAAGACTGAGCTTTCAGTTACCGTTCTTCAAGGAATATGTCGAAGAAAACTACATCGGATGATTTTTATATAACTTACAGTGAAACAACAATACCTCGGATTTTTCGTCCGAGGTATTTTACTTTATATATAATTATATTTTCCGTATCGATTAAACATGCCCTCGATACCATCGAGGCATTCATCTTTTTCCCATGTTGCGTAAACCCATAATATATCAAGCTCCGAAACAGGAGTGCTTTCATCCGCTGCTTCATATTCCACAGCGGACTTATTCGGTTTTATCACCGCCAGCTCTCCGATATTGGATTTTACATACCAGTCATTATTGGAAGAGGGAACAGGCCAGGTGTTTCCTTTTCCTCCAAATATAACGGCATCGATAAGCTCCCCGAGCCCGGAGTCATCTTCCAGCCAGATTTTGTAAATACTGTTTTCAATGTCATCTCCCGCACATACAGGCCTTCTGTTAAATAATACAGTAATCATGTTCTTAATTTCTCCATTCTCAGTAAACCATCTTCGCCAGGTTTCGTAACACCTTCACTGAGTGTGTAACCGAGCTTTTTATAAAAGTCCACAGCTGTTATCGATGCCGACAGTTCTATTCGATTTGCAGACATGGAATACTCATCACCTTCAAGTGTTTCAATTAACTTTCTTCCAACACCCTTACTTTGATAATCAGGATGAACAAATATTGTGTAAAGCTCACAGGTATCTGCTGTATTTTCACTTTGTCCTATTGATCCGCAGGCTATAATGGTATCATTCTCACAAATCAGATAAAAGTGAGTTTTTCTTGATTTTATGATTATTTCCTCAGGTGTATGATGACCAACTATGTCTTCAATATACTCATGAGAATAATCTTTGCTGTTTGTTGTTCTCAATGTGTGTGCTATGAGTGCAGATACTGCTTCTGCATCTGTTTTCTCAAATTTCCTAACTGTCATTTTGTATGGTTTCCTCTTGCGGATATAGAATAAACTTCTGATTCGGGTAACCGAACTCCGTCACAGGTTCAGCTTTATACATATCTCAAAACTTTATGTTTCACGTGAAACAAATTCACTTCTTATGATTACGGTAAAATTCCTTCAGTTCAGCTTTTACCTCATCGGGGAGAAGATTCTTCTTCACACCTTCAATTGCGCCCTCCAGAGCCATAAGGCGGTTTATGCAGGCTGATTCATCTATTTTCTGAATTTTAAGCCATGCATTCTTTGCTCCTACGCTTTTAAGCTCCTCAAAAGTGTTAATACCAACTTCGTTCAGCTGTGTTTCGACTGTTTTGCCTATATTCGGCAGTTTAGATAGTTCGCCCATAATTATCTCCTTCTAATCGGTTGCAGATGCCATAATCACAACATATCTGTCTGAAGACACATCATAAATACTGAGACACTTAACACCCCACCATTCATGGCCGGGCTCAAAATATTCTGACCAGTCTGTGCTCCATTCATAGACAATCAGGTTATCTGTACCATCAGGGAAGAGTGATTTGTTTACTCTCTCAAAATCATCTTTACTGTATTTGTCACGCAGTTTTATGCCATCTATGATAACAAAACCTGTATCGTGTGGTGGGTGAAGAAAAGCATACCAATATGGAATTTTCTCATCCACGAAATTCTGAGGCTCTGTTTTTTCAGGACATTCAAATATAATATCGGCCTGTATTTCGGTAAAGTGAGCTTTGTTAATATCAAATTCCCAGCCACCGTTTACTTTGGAAGAGCATTTCTCCATTCCTGAATTTATCGCTTTTCTGTGAGATTCTTCTCCGAGGTAGGGGACATCGTCTTTCAATATACAGTAATCAATTACACAGTCAGGATAATCTTGAAGCACAGTATAAAAGCTGTTTTCGATAAGTTCATACATAAAAACCTCTTGTCATATCTTGGTTAATTCCTACATAATCAACCGCGTATGTCGCTCATTTTTCTAAAATCTGAAATCTTGCAAACAGATTATTGTTTATGATAAAATAACTCCGATATGGTTAATATAATATTGGAAACGCACACTCCTTATTGGATGATAACGAACAACACATAATCGTCATTTTTCAATCAGGAGGTATTTTTATGCCAAAAAACAAATTTCAGGAAGTAATATTCACTATTATCATGGCAACCGTAATGGTTTACGGCATGGTAGTCTACAATGTAGCATTAAACATGGGGGAAATGACAAACGCTACTTTCCTCATTGCACTTCATGAGCTTCCTATTATGGTACCAATCGCATTCGTACTCGAGTTCTTCATTGTAGGTAAGCTTGCAGGCATGCTTGCATTCAAGGTTATGAAGCCCACCGACAGACCTCAGTTCATCACATACGCCATTTCAATCTGTATCTGCTGCATCATGTGCCCAATCATGAGCTTTATCGCAATGATCTTATTTAAAGACACAAGAAGTCTTGCAACATGGGTACAGACATGGGCATTCAACTTCCCAATGGCTCTCATGTATCAGCTTTTCTACTGCGGTCCGTTCGTAAGATTCATCTTCAGACTAATATTCAGAGAGAAAAAAGCAGAAAAATAATATCGTATTTAAAGAGATGCTTACTCTCAACGGCAGGGAGTGAGCATCTTTTTTTCTGAAGTTATTACTTAACTTTATCAGAAAAACTCATTGATAAAGATTTTTCTCTCACGAAATACTTTTGCCAGCATCTCTTCATTTTTATAAACAGTAACATCAGGCTTCAGAACAGCTTCTTCCAGACTTATGCAACCGGTTACAAGCTGAGAGAACGATCTGATGTCAGCATAAATATCAGGCTCTGTATCATCACTTACTCTTGTGACAGAATTTCCGGTTACCCTGAACATGGCATTGTTTTCATAGATAATATCATCTGTAACCCTGATTACAAAATCACAGTTTTCAGGCTTGTTGATAAGCTCAAGAATTTTTTCGGCATTTATGACTCTTATCATGAAATCATGACGGGTTTTCTTTTTGATGTCATGCTCTTTCTCTGTTCTGAGAATGCGAAGCAGATCAATGCCACAGGGAAGAGGCAGCTCTATTTTTGCATAATCGGAATCGAATCTTCCGAGAAAAGCAAGTATGCCGTAAAATCCATCGGTGTTTTTCCACAAGGCTTCGTTTACCCTCATTATGGCACCGGCAGGGTCATAAACATCGGTAAATGTAAGGTAAGCGAGATTTTCTCCGTTTTTTGTGAAGAGATAAGAGAACTTTCTGTCCTTATACAGTGAATCGGATTTTACATGACTGAGCATTTCCTTTTCATCACGTACCATCGCAATATTGTAGTTCTTAGAAAATTCATTATAAATATCAAGGTAATCTGCAATATTGCTCTGCCCGTTCCACATGGTTATATTACAATCGGTTTTAATATGCCTGAGCATAGCGGGAGTGAGTTCATACTCATTTTTGTATGTTACGGTATCATATCCCTGCTTTCTGTAAAAAGCATGATTGAACGGGAATAAGGTGGAAAGCACATCACCGTTTCTGTAACACTCCGGAAGCAGTTCCTTGAAAATAAGTTTTACAGCACCTGAATTTCTGTATTCGGGCAAAGTGGAAACCGCACCGACACCACCTGATTTTACAGCTGTTCCGTCTATATTCAGTTCAAAGTGATTGTTTATGAGTCTCGCCGCAAGTTTACCGTCATCGGCAAAAGCACCCCAGTCCTCATCTGTTTCACTCTCAATTCTTTCTCTCTCTTTCTCAACATCATCTATTCTTGCATGAAAACAATAAGATGAAATAAGATATGCTTCAAATTTATCTTCTTTTAAAATTTTTCTGATATTCATTTATTATCCTTTCTTTAGCGGTTTCATGTAAAAATCATAAGCGGCTTTACATTCTTCAAGTGGAAGACCTGTTTCTTTCACAAGGTAATCCACGGCATCATCTTTATTTGCAAAGTTCTGTAACAGATCTTTAACGTCAGAAATTATCTTCAGGTATTTTTCCAGCTCTGTATTATTCATTGTATCCATAAATCTTAACCTCCGAGAATTTCAGCCTGCTTTTTCCTGCTGAACGATTTTAGTATAAGATTATATGATTTATCGAGCATTTCTTTCAGTAAATCATCGGGAACAGCGCCGTCAACCTTAATTGAATTCCAATGTACCTTGTTCATATAATATCCGGGAATAATGTCATCATATTGATTGCGTAGAAATTCCCCATCCATAGGGTCCAGCTTCAGAGTAATCAGCGTTTCTTTATTGTCATCATCAAAACAGAGGGCAGCAAACATCTTATCGTTAATCATGTAACGCTGCCAGTTCCATTCTGCTTTAAAATCTTTTTGAACACCTTTCTTTGACATGAGGTATTCGTCAAGCCATACATATTTCATTTTGTCACCTGCTTTTACCATACGTGCGGTATAAATCTGAACTTTGTTTTCTTACAGTAAGCTTCGTAACCCGGAAGCTCCGCTCTAAGCATTTTTTCTTCGTCGAGTATTCTGAACACTATAACGGCAATAAGGGGAAGGACAATCAGTTCAGTCACCCATGACCCGAGTGCGATAGGAATTGAAAGTATAATCATTGCGGCACCTGCATACATAGGGTGGCGTATCACAGAGTACGGTCCTTCCGTAATTACCTTTTGTTCCTTCATGGTTTCAATTGCCCTTGATGCAAAGGAGTTCACCTCAAAAACCCTGAATACTATATAGAATCCAAGCATTATCAATATATCAGCCAATGCAGAAACTGCCATTGGAACAGTACTAAATCCAAATCTGTGGTCAAGTGCCGAAAGTGCTATCAGGGCGAAAAACAGCATTCCCGCAATGCTCTGACCTATCATCTGCACCGGACGGGTTTCAGTGGGCATTACACGCCTTTCTATCAGTTTTGGGTCTTTCTTAAGAAAATATGCGGTAATTATTAAAGTCGGAACACAAAAAGCAACCATAAAAAGCCATCCTGCCATAAAAGCCCAATTTCCTGCAACTGCAAATATAAGCACCATGAGCAGAACAAAAAATATTATTACAGACCCGTAAGTTATGGCGGTAAGTGTTTTCTTTGACATGGGAAAATCCCTCCACAGATTACAAATATATGTAAATATTCTATCACAAGGGCGGAGAACTAAACAGATTATTTCAGATTATATCTTACTTTTCTCAATACTATCACACGCACGGGATATATACAAGAAGAGACATAGAGTTTTCATAACTGCAAAAAAATAAGCCACGGCATTTACCGTGGCCCATATAATTACATTCTCTTTTCTTCTACATCAGACAGCATTTCCATCAGGTTCTTCAGGTCCTCTTCACCGTAGAACTCAATCTCGATTCTGCCCTTCTTTTTAGTTCCGCTTACATTTACCTTTCTGCCGAGGTGATCGCCTAAAGCAAGTCTTACCTCTTCATAGTAGTGGTTCTTCGGTCTTCTGTAAGCAGGCTCAACAGGATCTTCTGTCATCTTCTTGACGAGTCTCTCCAGCTCTCTTACGCTCATGTCTCTGTCATGAACCATATTCGCAAGTTCGATGATTTTCTGCTCATCGTTAAGTGCAAGAAGAGTTCTTCCGTGACCTGCACTTATCATGCCCTCTTTGACCATCTCTCTTACTTCGTCAGGAAGACCTAAAAGTCTTAAGCTGTTCGCAACCGCAGGTCTTGATTTACCGACGGAATTCGCAACTTCTTCCTGAGTTAAGCCGTAGGTTTCCATTAACTGGCTGAATCCCATTGCTTCTTCAATCGGGGAGAGGTCCTCTCTCATAAGGTTCTCTATGAGTGAGAGTTCCATGAACTCTCTGTCGTCCATTTCTCTTATGATTACCGGAATTTCTGTAAGACCTGCCATTCTTGCGGCACGCCATCTTCTTTCACCGGCAACCAGCTGATATCCGCCTGAGAATATAGGGCGAACCAGCACAGGCTGAATCATTCCGTGCTGAGCAATGGAATCGGCAAGTTCCTGAAGAGCTTCCGGGTCAAAATCCTGTCTCGGCTGATTTCTGTTTGGCTCAATCTCGGAAATTCTGACGTTGACGGTTCCGCTCTCTTCACCTGTATTCTGGGCAAATATTGCATCGAGACCTCTGCCGAGGCCACCTCTTTTAACAGCCATATCTATCTCCTTAGTCCTTGTTGTTCTTTAAAATCTCGTTTGCGAGCTTCTCATAAGCTTCTGTGCCCTTGTTGCTCTTATCATAATAGCAGACAGGCATACCGAATCCGGGAGCCTCTGAAAGTCTTACTGTTCTCGGAATAACCGTTGCAAATACCTTTCTCGGGAAGAATTTCTTGACTTCGCCCACAACCTGCTGAGTAAGGTTGAGTCTTCCGTCATACATTGTCAGGAGAACACCCTCGATGTCGAGGCGCTCGTTATACTGACGCTTTACTCTTCTTACAGTATTCATGAGCTGTGAAAGTCCCTCAAGGGCATAGAACTCACACTGAATAGGAATGAGTATTGTATCTGATGCGGTGAGGGCATTTGTTGTGATAAGTCCGAGGGATGGGGGACAGTCTATAATGATATAGTCATACTCAGCTCTTACGGAAGCGAGTGCTGTCTTTAAAATGGATTCTCTCTTATCCTTTACCGCCATCTCGATTTCGGCAGCGGCAAGGTCCATGCTTGAAGGAATAACAGAGAGATTATCAAACTCTGTCTCTACTATACCGAGATTCTCTGTGGGCTCTTCCATGAGTATATCGTAAGTTGTTGTCTTTACATTTCTTTTATCTATGCCGAGACCGCTGGTGGAGTTGCCCTGAGGGTCTGTATCGACAAGAAGAACCTTCTTGCCGTTTTTACCAAGACACGCCGCCAGGTTGACCGCTGTTGTTGTTTTTCCTACGCCGCCCTTCTGGTTGGCTACTGATATAACTTTGGACATTTGAAGGTCCTCCTTTTGAAAATAGTCAAAAATAAACTCTGTGATCATACATTTCGACCACAGAGTTATATTTTAGCATATTATGTAAAGAAAATAAACACCAAAAACACAATTAAATGTATTTTTTGAAACCTTTTATCTCCTGATAACCTATATTTTCATAAAATTTATGAGCTTCATGGCGATGCATGGCAGAACCGAGTATTACATAATGGGCATTATTGTCGTGACCCCATTTTTCAATATGCTCAAACATTGCCCTTGCAACACCCATGCGGCGATATCGGTTTGATGTAACAACATTCTCAACCACGAGAATCTTCTTACACTCACCGCAGTAATCATCGAACAGCACGCCGATTAAGGAACCCACCAGCTCATGATTGTCTGTATTCTCAGCAACCATAAGGTAAACATCCTCATTACTGTTGTTCTTTTCAATCAGATTTGCGACCTTCTCATTATCAAAGGCACGCTCGCTTAAATCATCCATTAAAGCACCAAACTGCTCTAAATCTATACATGGGTCAACTTTTCTGAAAATAAGGTTCATAATCTTTCCTCCGTTATCAGACGATAGGGGACTTGCTTATCTTGTTGCCGTGGCGTGGATATTCCTTCGGTGTCCAGTCTATCTTCTGCATTACGGCAATGTTTCTCTCGCTGTGCTCAGCATCAGGAAGAATAATCTTCTCTGTCTGATTTACCTTGCAGCCGAGTATCTCGATGGCATTCTCCGCCTCTGTCATTTCCTCCTCAAGTCCCGGGCCCTTCATGGCTACGAAAAGACCTTTCATCTTGATGAGCGGAATGCAGTACTCTGCGAGGGTGTTCATTCTTGCAACGGCTCTTGCACATGCTATGTCATAGGACTGGCGCATCTCTTTGAGCTTGCCTGCCTCCTCGGCTCTCTTGTGAACAAACTCAGCTTCAATATCCAGCTCATTACAGACTTCCTTGAGGAACACAAGACGCTTGTTAAGTCCGTCAAGTAAAGTAAGCTTTACATCGGGGCGCATGATTTTAATCGGAATGCCCGGAAAACCCGCACCTGTGCCTACATCGATAATCTTGGCACCCTCTTTGATTTTTACGGTTTTTACAAAGGTGAGGGAGTCCACAAAGTGCTTGATAACCGCCTCATGTGGGTCTGTGATGGCTGTTAAGTTAATCTTTCTGTTCCAGTCAAGGAGAAGCTCAAGGTAACGCTGAAATTTCTCTGCCTGATCCTTCTTAACCTTTACGCCGATTTCCTTTGCCTTTGCGATGAGTTCATCTTTAATGTCAAACTCAGGAACAGGCTCAAGCTCGGCTTCGTTTATTTCTCTTCTGTTATCTTCTCTCATATTATCTGTTCTTTCCGGAAAGCCATATGAGAAGAACCGATATATCGGCAGGGCTTACACCGCTTATACGGCTTGCCTGACCAACGTTTTCAGGTCTTACTCTGTTGAGCTTTTCCTGTGCTTCCAATCTTAAATTTGTAATTGTTCTGTAATCTATATCCGCCGGCAGGGCACGGCTCTCGAGCCTTCTCATCTCTGCGATGTCTGCCTTCTGGCGCCTGATGTAACCCTCATACTTAAGTTCTGTCTGAACACTCTCGAAAATATAGGCAGGGTAATCGGGTCTTGTGGTATCGACTGGGGTTAAATCTTTGTATGTAATCTGCGGTCTGCGAAGAAGCTCTGAGAGTCTCACACCTGTTGTTACAGCAGATGTTTCACGTGAAACAAGTATCCTGTTTAACTCCTCTGTTGGGGAGAATACTATGCTCTCGGCTCTTTCACGCTCTTTCTTTTTAAGTTCCTCTTTGGAGAGGTACTTATTCCAGCGCTCGTCACCGATTAATCCTAATTCTCTGCCCATAGGTGTAAGACGCTCATCTGCGTTGTCCTGACGAAGAACAAGACGATATTCGGAGCGGCTTGTCATCATTCTGTATGGGTCTGTACAGCCCTTAGTGATGAGGTCATCTATGAGAGTACCGATATAGGAAGTATCTCTGCCGAGTATAAACTTATCTTTTCCGAGAACCCTGAGTGCGGCATTTATGCCGGCAACCAGTCCCTGTGCCGCCGCCTCCTCATAACCTGAAGACCCGTTGAACTGACCCGCACCGTAAAGTCCGGGAAAATCTCTGAACTCAAGGGTGGAGTTCATCTGAACAGGGTCTACGCAGTCATACTCAATGGCGTATGCGGAACGCATTACCTTTACATTCTCAAGACCTTTAATGGTCTTGTAGAACTTAATCTGAACTTCCTCAGGCAGGGAAGAGCTCATACCCTGAAGATACATCTCCTCGGTGTCTATACCGCATGGCTCAATAAACAGCTGATGGCGAGGCTTCTCTGCGAAGCGAACCACCTTATCCTCGATGGATGGGCAGTATCTTGGGCCGACACCCTCAATCATACCGCTGTATAAAGGTGACTTCTCAATATTATCCATGATAACCTGCTTTGTGCGGTCATTGGTCCAGCTCACATGGCAGACTATCTTGTTCTCAAGCTTTTTATCCTCGTTGTCATAGGAGAAAGGTACGACAGGCTCGTCGCCCTCCTGAACCTCAAGATCTGTGAAATCTATGGAGGAACGAAGAACTCTCGCAGGGGTACCTGTCTTGAATCTTCTTAAGGAAAGACCGAGTTCCTTTAAAGACTTACCGAGATATGTGGCGGCAAACATTCCGTCCGGGCCACCCTCGAAGCTTACATCACCGACAAATATTCTTCCGCCGAGGAAAGTACCTGTGGCAATGACAACTGTCTTGCAGGTGTATATTGCACCCATACGGGTGAGCAGAGTCCACTCTCCGTTTTCTGTCTGCTTAATATCGACAATCTCTGCCTGTTTAACATCGAGATTTTCCTGAAGCTCCATCTTGTGCTTCATAACCCTTGCATAATGGTTGCGGTCTATCTGCGCTCTTAAGGAGTGAACCGCAGGACCCTTGCCGAGGTTGAGCATTCTTGACTGAAGGAAAACTTCGTCGGTTGTTTTACCCATTTCACCGCCGAGGGCATCAATCTCACGAACAAGGTGACCCTTTGCGGTACCACCTATGGATGGATTACATGGGCAGTTGCCCACGGCATCCATGTTTATGGTGAAGCATACTGTGGAACAGCCAAGTCTTGCGGAGGCTAAACTGGCCTCAATACCCGCATGACCTGCTCCAATTACGGCAACATCATAGCTGCCGGCATCGTATTTATTCTTTGTAAAAATATCTTCCATTACTTCTTCTTTTTCTTTTCTATATTATTTTCCGACACAGAACTTCTCGAATACCTGTGCGACTATCTCCTCGCTTGCCCGCTGACCTGTGAGTTCCAGCAGGGCAGATACAGCACCTTCACACGATACTGTTACGGCATCGAGAGTGAAGCCCATCATAAAGGCATCGTAAGCCTCATTGATACAGTCGAGGGCTCTTACGGCATCGTTTTTCTGTCTTTCAGTATAGAGCACACCGGCGGAAAAATCAATATTGCCTGTGCCGAGAATTCCCTCAACAGCCTCTGTGAGCTCCTTTGTACCCTCACCGCTTAAAGCGGAGATGAACACAATATTCTTAAAGTTTGCTCTGATATAATCCATATCCACCCTGGTTTCAAGGTCGGATTTATTAACAACGGCAACATTGGGAATATCCTTTACCGCCTCTGTGAGTTCGTAGTCCTCGTCAGTAAGTGGGAGAGAGGAATCGAACACTGCGAATACCAGCTCCGAGCTTTTGAGTCTGTTTCTTGCAAGGTCTACACCGATTTTCTCAACAGGGTTATCAGTCTCTCTTATGCCTGCGGTATCGGCTAATCTGAGAGGTATATTGCCGAGCATTATGTTCTCCTCGACTATATCTCTTGTGGTTCCCGCAAAGCTTGTGACTATGCTTCTCTCACAGCCTGAGAGCAGGTTCATCAGTGTGGACTTGCCTGCATTCGGCTTTCCTACTATGGCAGTGTTAATTCCCTCTTTGATGATTCTTCCTGCATCGAAACCGTTTATAAGCTTCTCAAGAACAGTCTTTGCATTCATAAGTCTTGAGGAGAGCATATCGTCGTCCACCTGCGGAATATCATCATCTGGATAGTCTGCCCAGGCGGAAAGGTGAGAACCTAAATCAATAAGCTCCTCTGTGATTTTACCTATGGACTTAGAGAGGGCGCCGTCCTTTACTGAGAGAGCCGCCCTTGCGGCAGATGAACTTCTTGCGGATATGATATCCATTACAGACTCTGCCTGAGCGAGGTCCAGCTTACCGTTTAAGAAAGCTCGCTTGGTAAATTCGCCGTTGTCGGCCGGTCTTGCACCTGCTTTGTAGAGAGCCTCCAGCACCTTTTTGAGTATATAAACACCACCGTGACAGGAGAGCTCCACGGTATTTTCTCCTGTGTAGGAGTGGGGCGCACGGAAACGAAGTGCCACGCACTCGTCCAGCTTTTCACCCTTTTCGTCATATACAAATCCGAATAAGGCGTGGTAACCTTCAAGCTCTGCGAGGCTTCTGCCCGATACGGATTTAAATACCTTATCGCTTATCTCAGCCGCATGTTCACCGCTTACCCTTATTACACCCAGACCACCGGGGGCAAGGGGTGTGGAAATGGCAGCTATGCTGTCGCTGACATAAGTATTTATGTTTACATAATCAGTTGACATAATATATCCTTTATGTAAGTTTTATTTATCATGTTTTTTGTAATGTACCCTATATTATAACAGAAAACAAGGGTAAAAGAAAAGCTCCGGAATAACCGGAGCTTAAATTTTTTATTATTTTGTGAGCTCGATTCTGCCATAGAGAGGAGCATCAACTGCTTTCTTTCTCTCTGTGTTGGTATCGATCGGAGCCGGGGAGAACGGAACAGGAGCTGTCTCGCTGATAGCAGGATTGATCTTATCGCTGTATCTGCGATTGTTGTCATATCTCTTTCCGCCTGTTCTTCCGCCGCCTCTGCGGTCATTACGGTTGTTGTTTCCGCGACCGCCACGGTTGCCGCCGAATCTTGAGTTTCTGTTATATCTCTGAACTCTCTCGCCGTCAACAGGACCGATAACAACATGTCTTGCAAGGTCCTCGCCCTCAGACCAGGACTTTGCGCCCTCAACTGTCTGAACAGCTGTGTGAATGATTCTTCTCTCGTATGGATTCATTGGCTCGAGTGAAGCGTTTCTTCCTGTCTTAACAGCTCTTACTGCCATCTTCTTACCGAGGTTCTCGAGAGTTTCTTTTCTCTTCTCTCTGAAGGAACCTACATCAAGAGTAATTCTGTAATAGTCGCTCTTCTCTTCGCCGTCAGGCTTTCTTGCATCGATAACCTTTCTCTGGTTGGATGCAACAAGCTGAGAGAGGAACTGAAGGGAATCGAGGGTTTCTCCTCTGTGACCGATGATGAAACCGATATCGTCACCGTCGAGGGAGAGTGCTGCGCCTGCCTCATCCTCATTGATGGTAACTGTTACATTCTTGAGCTCCATCTCTTTCATAATAGACTCGAGATACTCTTTTGCACACTCAGCCGGAGTAGGTACATATGTTACCTTGACTTTTGCCGGCTTGTTCTCGCCGAAAAGGCCGAACTTCTTCTTCTGTGGCTCTTCGAGAATTTCTGTCTCTACCGCTGCTTCGTTAACTCCGAGCTCAGCACATGCGCTCTCAACGGCAGCTTCCACAGTTTCGCCTGTGATAACTAATTCCTTTATCACTTTTCTTCCTCCTAATTAAAACCTGTAATGCTCTGCGGTTCGGAGTATGAGTGGTAATTACCGCAGAAATAATCTATATTCTTTAAAGAAGTTAATTACTTCTTATTTCCCAGATAATCGCTTGAGTTGTTTTTCTTTGCGCCGGAGTTCTTTTTCTTTGAAGATGTCTTGCTGTTCTTCTGAGAATTGTTCTGAACATTTACATTTGCCTGAGACTCAATCTTCTCTGCAATTTTTCTCTGCATATCTTCTGAGAGAGGCTTGAGCTCTGCTTCTTTGTTACACATTGAAACAAAGTGCTGTGCTTCGTTCATTGCAGTCATGTGGTTGAGGCTGTAGAAGTTCTGAATAATAACGGACTGGGCAAATGCGAATACAGAGGAGATAATCCAGTAGAAACCAACTGCGCCCGGCATCATGTATGCCCAGTAAGCGGAGAGCAGAGGCATGAGGTACATTGTTGCGTTCATGCAGCCCTGAGATTTCTGGCCGGAAGCCTTCTGCATATAGAATGTGGATGCCCAGTATGAGAGAATACAGAGAACAGGGATGAGCCAGAGTAAATCTGTGAAATGAGATCCCTTTGGTGTATCGAGAAGGTTGATTCCGAAAATCTTGAAGCCTTTCTCGAAAGACTCAATCTTTGCAATCTCGCCCTGAGTAAAGAACTGTGCAATGCTGTCCTTTAAAACAGCCCAGTTTTTGACGATTGTAAGCTCAACGTAGTTTCCTGTGGATGTAAGTCCCGGAATCTTGCTTACATACTCTGTTGCATTGGCAATAGCTTCTGCAGAGATGTGAAGTGTGTTCTTGAGCGGGAAGATAACAGAGTAATAGATACCTAACATGATAGGGAAAGGAAGAAGTGTTGTGAGGCATCCGGAGTAAGGGCTCATGTTCTCTTTCTCGTAAAGCTTCTGAAGCTCCTCGTTGTATCTCTGTCTGTCGTTGCCGTACTTTTTCTGAAGTTCCTTCTGCTTTTCACCGAGCTTGGCGTTCTTTGCCATGCTCTTCTGCTGATTGATGGATGTGGGGAAAAGTACAATCTTGATGATGAGTGTGAACAGGATGATAGCCACACCGTAGTTTTTGAAGACACAGTAGAGTGCCCACAGGAGATAACCCATAAGGTTACCGAAGAAATTAAATAACTGCATCATAGGGGATAAAATTTCCTTTCCTATTTTAATCGTCGATATTTTCATCCGGATAGAAATATTCTTCACCGGTATAATACGAGTGGTATCTGATACCTTTATTAAGTTTTTTACCCATGAATTTCACGGGGACCGGGTCATATCCGCTCCTGCAGAACGGATTGCACCTGAGAATGCGCCATGCCGTAAGCAAAAATCCCCGCATGGCACCATAGCCCTCAATGGCATCAAGACCATATTGAGAGCAGGTTGGGACAAAGCGGCATCTGGGAGGGCCTCCCAGTGATGCGTGTGCTTTTCTGTAAAATCTGATTATTCCGAGAAGTATTCTTTTCATTCTTCCGGTTTTTTTACGAGAAGATGGCAGGAATCAAGCTGACTGATAAGCTGTTCCTTTATATCTGTGCTTTTTAGATAAGGTGTTTTGCCCCTGGCAACCAGTATGAAATCATATCCGCGCCTTATATAAGGGGATACCTCTCTGAAAGCCGCACGTATAATTCTTCTCGATCTGCTTCTTTTTACAGCATTGCCGATTTTCTTGCCGGTGGTAATTCCCACACGGTTAAAACCCAGGCGGTTCTTGCTGTAATATATGACAATCTGAGGGGTCACGATACTCTTGCCCCTCATGTACATTCTGCGAAAAACTCTGTTCTCGCAAATCGGTATCAGTTTTTCCATAGTGTGAGCCTCTTAGGTAAAACAAAGAAAGGTCACCACGCGGAGGTGACCTTTAAGGCAATTATCAATAAGATAAGCGTGCTCTTCCCTTTGCTCTGCGGCGTGCAAGAACCTTGCGGCCATTCTTTGTGGACATTCTTTTTCTGAAACCGTGCTCCTTCTTTCTGTGGAGCTTCTTTGGCTGATATGTTCTCAGCATATCGAGTTCCTCCTTTCGGGATACAAGTCGTGATAATACGGCGAATAACAGCATTCGCCCTGCAATATGAGATTATATCTTAAAACCATATATCATGTCAACTGAATTTTCGCCTTAATTTCAAGTTTTTTATGATATTTCTTCAAATTTGCGTTTTATATTACCTTTATAATATATATATTCCGCTTTTTTCAGATTATATTACAATAATCCGGATAAATTTTCCACAATTTTCTACTTCTTTCCACAGGATATTGTTTGAATTCCTTCAGCCCCTGTGATATAATGAATTAGAATGCCCGTATTGGGCGCTGAGCTTGTCTGTAAAGCTTCGGGCGTCCTTTGCGGTGTAAGTACTCAAACGGAAAACAAGCCCTAATAAGGGCAAAAAATCGATAGATTTAAGGAGTTCGATAAAATTATGGATTCATTCGCAGAAGCATGGGACGTAATCTGTGAATACTGTAAAAGCAATATCACCGATGTCGCATACAACACATGGTTCAAGAAGCTTATTCCGGTGGGCCTTGATTTCTCAGAAGGAGTTGCTCTCATTGAAGCTCCAAATGATTTTCACCGCAACACCATAGAAAAATTCTATACCGAGCTTCTTACCACAGCATTCTCCTCTATTTTCGGAGATACCATTAAATATAAAATCCTCACTCATGATGAACTTCCAAGCGTAGCCAAGGAAGAAGAGGAAAAAGAAAAAGAGAAGGCTCCGGCTCTTCCTAAAGCGGAAGAACTCACTTTCGATAACTTTATCGTAGGTTCATCAAACAAATTTGCCCACGCAGCCTGCAAGGCAGTTGCCGCTTCACCGGCAAGTGTATATAACCCGCTTTTCATCTGGGGTAACTCCGGACTCGGAAAAACTCACCTTTTAAGCGCAATCCGCGCAGAGCTCGAGAAAAACTCTCCGGGCATCAGAGTTATCAGCATAAACGGCGAAAAGTTCACCAATGAACTTATCAATGCAATTCAGGCCGGTACCTCCGCAGCATTCAAGGAGAAATACCGCCAGGCAGATGTTCTTCTCGTGGACGATATTCAGTTCATCGCAGGAAAAGAGTCCACTCAGGAGGAGTTCTTCTATACATTCAACCATCTTTACGAGAACAACAAGCAGATAGTTCTCGTATCTGACCGCCCGCCAAAGGAAATTCAGCGCCTTGAGGACAGACTCAAGTCCCGTTTCCAGCAGGGCCTCACCGCAGATATTCAGCCGCCTGATTTTGAGACAAGACTTGCCATTATAAAGAAAAAGGCAGAAATGCTCAATATCGAGATTCCGAACAATGTCTGCGACTTCATAGCAGGCAAACTGAAGAGCAATATCCGTCAGCTCGAAGGTGCGGTAAAGAAAATCAAGGCCATGAACTATCTTCAGGGCAGAACCGTAACCATAAGTGCGGCAAACTCCGCAATCGCCGATATTCTCAACGACGACCAGCCTGAACAGCTCACACCGGAAAAAATTATCGATGAGGTTGCAAGAACCTACGGTGTAAGCAGCGAGGATATAAAATCCGAAAAGAGAATGCAGAAAATCTCTCAGGCACGTCAGGTTGCCATGTATGTAATGAGAGAAACCAAGCAGAGCTCCATGGCGGCAATCGGTGATGCTTTCGGAGGCAGAGACCACTCCACAGTTGTATATGCCATCAGTGAAGTAGAAAAGAGAATCAAAAAAGATCCAAACGTAAAGGCTACTGTCGAGGACATAGTCAAGAATTTAAAGGGAAGATAAGCCTGAAAATTTATCCACGGTTTTTCAACATTCCACCAACATATTTCAACACGAATGTTGAAGGATTTTGGGTTTTAAATTTTCTCCACAATCTTTCAATAACTCCCCGTTAAAAGAAAATCACACTCAAAAATGCATTATTATGCGACTTTTATGAGTTTTCAACATTTCACGGTCTACAACAACCTCCTCAAAATCCAAATATATTTATAAATAATATTTTATTAAAATCTTTTAGGCAGGCTGGATTATACTCCCTGTAGACTGCGAGTTATCAACCGAAAGGAGGCTTCCGAAACCTGTCCGCCAATCAAGGACAGTTAATCCGGACTCAATTATGAAATTTACTGTTAACACAAAAGAATTTTCAGATGCTGTTATGAATCTTCAGAGAGCGGTTTCTTCAAAAACAAGCATTCCTGCTCTTGAGGGCATACTTATTAAAACAGATGTTGGAAGCATCGAGCTCACCGCATATGACCTTGAGATGGGCATGCAGACAAAGCTTCTTGCAAATGTTTCCGAACAGGGTGAGGTAATACTCCCGGCAAAGCTTTTCTCCGATATAGTAAAAAAAGCTCCGGCCGATCTCGTAAGCGTAACAACTGATGACAAAAATATCGCAACTCTCGAAAGCGGAGATTCCAGCTTTACAATTATAGGAATAAATGCCGAGGAATTTCCCGAATTGCCAAGCGTAGGCAACGCAGAGCCTATTACCCTTGAGGCGGATATACTCAAGAGCATGATCCGTCAGACTATTTTCGCAGTAGCCGAGAGCGATGCAAAGCCTGTTCATCAGGGCAGCCTTTTCAACATAAGCGGAGGCGTTCTCGAGGTTGTATCCGTTGACGGTTTCCGTCTGGCACTTAGAAAAGAGAATGTAAATGTTACAAAGAGCATAAGCTTTGTTGTTCCGGGCAAAACCCTCAGCGAGGTTATCAAGCTTGTAAAAGACGGTAACGTTGATATTTTCCCCGGAAAACGCCACATTATGTTCCGCATTGATAACTATACCGTTATCTCAGGAATACTCGAAGGTGAGTTCCTTGATTACAAGGCCGCCATTCCAAAGCAGAGTTCAGCGGAGCTCACATTAAGAACAAGAGACTTCATAGAGAGCACAGAGCGTGTTTCCCTTATTATTTCCGACAGACTCAAGAGCCCTGTAAGATGCGTATTCGAAGAGGGCGGAGTAAAGCTTTCCTGTACAACATCCATCGGTCGTGCATTTGACCGTTTCCCGGCAGAACTCAAAGGTAACGGATTCGAGATGGGCTTTAACAACAAATATCTTCTCGATGCCTTAAAGAATGCAGAATGCGATGAAATTACATTAAAGCTCGGCGGACCTTTAAGCCCGATGATAATGACACCTAAGGGCAGTGATTCATTCCTGTTCCTCGTTCTTCCCGTAAGACTTAAGTCAGAGTAATAAAACAGATAAAAAAGGAAATAACATGAATTTTGATAATATCGTAGAGATTGATACAGAATATATCCGTCTCGATAATATGATGAAACTTGCCGGTGAAGTAGATACCGGCGGAATGGCCAAGAGCATTATTCAGGCAGGCATGGTTAAAGTGAACGGCGAAGTCTGTCCCATGCGCGGCAAGAAAATGCGTGACGGCGATTACTATGAATTCGACGGAAGAAGCTGCGTTCTTCGCTCCTCCTTTAAGGAAGCATGAAAATAGAGAAGATAAGCTTCGAAAATTTCAGAAATCTTGAGGATGGTTCTGTTTTTCCCGATGACAACATAAATGTTATATGGGGCAACAATGCCCAGGGAAAAACAAACCTTCTGGAGGCTGTGTGGCTTTTTACCGGGGGACATTCTTTCCGCGGAAACAAAGATGCCGAGCTGATACGCCTCGGTGTAAAAGAGAAAAAAGCAAAACTTGATGCTGTTTTTTTCAGCGGAGCAAGAAGCCAGACCGCAACACTTAATATCATGAACGGTCGCAGGTCCAGTGTGATTAACGGAGTTGAGAAAAAGACAGGTTCTGCCCTTGTGGGCAAGGTGTGCGCCGTTATATTCTCTCCGGAACATCTCATGCTTATAAAAGAGGGACCGCAGAAAAGACGTTCTTTCATAGACGGTGCCATATGCCAGATAAAACCATCCTATGCAAAGCTTCTTTCTCAGTATAACCGCTCGGTGAGTCAGAGAAACGCTTTGCTCAAAGATCTTGTGAATCACCCCGAGCTTGGCATTACCCTCGATGTGTGGGACGAGAGAATAATATATTTCGGCTCTCTTGTGATAAAGGAAAGACTCGACTATATTAAAAAGCTCACACCGACAGCCGAAGAGATTTACAGGGGAATTTCCCGTAACAAAGAGAAAATATCCATAAAATATATTGTGAACGGCTTTAACTTTGAAAGTGAAAATCCGGATTCTGCCGAGATAGAGGAGAAGTTAAGGGCCGCAGTTGAGAAGAACCGTCAGAGTGACATAAGAATGGGCTGTACCAATATGGGCCCGCACAGAGATGATATAGATTTCATGCTCGACGGACTTGCCGCAAAAACCTTCGGTTCCCAGGGGCAGCAGAGAAGTGTTGTGCTTTCGCTGAAACTTGCGGAGGCGGAAATTCTCGAAAAAGGCATAGGCGAGGCTCCGATTATTCTTCTTGATGATGTTATGAGTGAGCTTGATTCACAAAGGCAGGATTATCTTCTCAATCATTTAAGTTCAAGACAGGTTTTTATAACCTGCTGCAGTCCCGAAACCGTGAATCTCATGGAAAAGGGAAAGAAAATTTATGTCGAAGGCGGCAGAATATCTTAAAAAAGGAGAAAAGGGATGTATCTTCATCTTGGCGGTGATACCGTGGTAAATACCGATGAAATAATCGGAATATTCGACCTTGAGAGTGCATCCGTTTCACGCCACACGAGAAAATACTTTGCAAGGCTTGAAAAAGAAGGCAAGGTAATAAATGTATCTTACGAACTTCCCAAGTCATTTATTGTGACAAACGGAAAAGACGGAGAGCGACTATATATATCACAGATTTCCACATCAACGCTTATCAAACGAATGGAATTCATTCCTTCTCTTGATGTGAGAAACAGACAAAGAGCAAAATAAGGCTCGAAAGGAAAACTTATGCAGCTTATAGGAATACCGGTCTGCCCATATTGCAGAAAAAGCGTGAACCTCATAAGAGTATGGACCCTGAAAAAGCATGGTGAATACCGTTGCCCAAAGTGCAAGGGTATATCCAATATCTACCTTTCACCGCTTACTTATGTGTTCGCCCTCATTGCAATAGCAGCAGGCGTACTTATTTACTTTTTCGAAAATTTCATAACCGATACCCTTGGTCTGCAGACACTGCTACATGTGTTCATTCCCTTTGCGGCATTCTTTTTAATCAGCCTTTTCATGGTTTATCTTGAAAGACCGGTAATAAGAAGAGTTCGCAAAACAACCGACGGCAGATATTTCGATGAAGAGGGAAATGAACTTGAAATGCGCCACGGAAAGCTGAAGCCGACAGGCAGAAAATCCAACATTACGGATAACAGCGATAACAATTACCTCGTAAACGAAGAGGATATGTTCGGCGCGGAAGAAGATTATTACGAGAACAGTTATGCCGATGATTACGAAGATAACACCGTAACTTACGAGTCTCCCACAAAAAGATATGTGGAAGAACCCGTAAAAATTTACGGTGAAGAAAATATTCAGCCAATGAGAACAGCCGCTCCCGATGCAGTCGCAAAGGTGAGCGAACCGGAAGTTCCTGCGGTTATGCCGCATGAATACGGCGATGTGGACAAGGCTGAGCAGGAGGCGCTTTTTGCCGAGGCGGCAAGACAGGCGAGAGCCGAAGCTGAGCCTGAAGGTGAAAAGACCGTTAATCTTTACGGTGAAAAAACCGTAAATCTCTATGAAGATGCCGAGAAAACAGAGCTTATAACCGAGAAAAAACCTGCAAAGGTTCAGGTTGTAAAACCACAGCCCGTAAAACCGCAGAACACTGCACAGGACAATAATTTCAGCAGCCTCTTTGATGAATATTTCGGAAAAGACGGCAATGAGAACAGATAAAGGACAGGTCACATATAATGAGTGAAATTTACGAGAACGAAAATCTTGCAGAGCTCGAAAATGATGGCACAGAAACAAAGATAAACATCATCGAGGGCGAAATCGACAAGGATGTAACCCATGTCGACGAAGTGTATGACGAGAACCAGATTCAGGTTCTTGAAGGACTCGAGGCCGTAAGAAAAAGACCGGGTATGTATATCGGTTCCACAGGTCCGAGGGGACTTCATCACCTTGTTTACGAGATAGTCGATAACTCCATCGACGAGGCTCTCGCAGGATACTGCGATAAAATCGAGGTTAAAATTCACAAGGACAACATTATCTCCGTTTCCGATAACGGCCGAGGTATTCCCGTTGGTATTCAGGCAAAAACAGGTAAACCTGCAGTTCAGGTTGTATTTACAATTCTTCATGCCGGCGGAAAATTCGGCGGTGGCGGATACAAGGTTTCCGGCGGTCTGCACGGTGTTGGTGCCTCTGTTGTAAATGCCCTCTCAGAGTGGGTTGAGGTTGAAATCGTTACAGACGGAAAGCTCTATTTCCAGCGTTATGAGGACGGCGGAAAGTTCATCGGTGACCTTGAGGACAGAGGTCCTGTGCCTGAGGGTTACGGTAAAGAGAGCGGTACAACAGTCCGCTTCAAGGCAGATCCGCTCATCTTCAAAGAGACAACAGTCTATGATTACGAAACCCTGCAGACAAGACTTCGTGAACAGGCTTTTCTTAACGCAGGTTTAAAGATTGAACTCACAGACCTTCGTGATAAGGATAATATCATTCACGATACTTTCCATTATGAGGGCGGTATATCCTCATTTGTAGAGTATCTTAACCAGAAGAAGGGCGCAGAGGTTATTCATGATAAGGTAATCCACTTTGCCGCAAGTGCAGCCGATGGAAACTCCATGGCGGAAATCGCACTTCAGTACACAGATTCCTACAACGATCTCATACTCTCCTTTGCGAACAATATTCATACAACAGACGGCGGTACACATGAGGATGGCTTCAAGCGTTCCTTAACCGCTGTGCTTAACAAGTACGCAAGAAAGTACAATATTCTCAAGGATAACGACAAAAACCTCTCCGGTGACGATGTAAGAGAAGGTCTCACATGCTTAATCAGCGTAAAGGTAAAAGAGGCTCAGTTCGAGGGTCAGACCAAGGCAAAGCTCGGCAACACCGAGGTAGCATCACTTATCTCCGGTCTCATCAACGAGAACTTCATGACTTATCTTGAGGAAAATCCAAGCGTTGCAAGGGCAATCTTCGATAAGGCTCTTGCAGCTTCAAGAGCAAGAGAGGCCGCAAGAAAGGCCCGTGAGCTTGTAAGAAGAAAGTCTGCCCTCGAGGGTAACAGCCTTCCGGGTAAACTTGCCGACTGCCAGTCAAGAAACCCTGAAGAAACCGAGATTTACATCGTTGAGGGTGACTCTGCGGGTGGCTCCGCCAAGGGAGGAAGAGACCGTAAGTTCCAGGCTATTCTTCCGCTCTGGGGTAAAATGCTCAACGTTGAGAAATCACGTATAGATAAAGTTATCGGCAACGAGAAGCTCATGCCGGTTGTTACAGCCCTCGGCACAGGCCTCGGTGAGGAGTTTGATTTAAGCAAACTTCGTTACGGCAAGGTTATCATCATGGCCGATGCCGACGTCGACGGTTCCCACATCAGAACCCTGCTTCTCACATTCTTCTTCAGATACATGAAGCCGCTGGTTGAAGAAGGCCATGTTTACCTTGCTCAGCCACCGCTTTACAGAATCACAAAGCAGAAGCGTCACCACTACGCTTACTCCGACGAGCAGAGAGATGCAATTATGGAAGAGCTGAAGAACGGCTACGAAATTCAGCGTTACAAGGGTCTCGGTGAGATGGATGCCGACCAGCTCTGGGAGACAACCATGAACCCTGAGTCAAGAATCATGCTCAGAGTTGATGTAAGCGATGCCGCAAAGGCAGACGAAATATTCACGGTTCTTATGGGCGACAAGGTCGAGCCAAGACGTGAATTTATTGAGAAAAACGCAAAGTATGTCGAGAATCTCGATATTTAAGAGGTTAATATATGGAAAATCAGGAATTTGTTCAGGGCTCAGTAGTCGACGTTGATCTTTATGAAGAGATGAAAAAATCCTTCATGGAGTATTCCATGTCGGTTATCATATCCCGAGCTCTCCCGGATGTCCGTGACGGACTCAAGCCGGTTCACAGAAGAATACTTTACACCATGTACGAGAATGCCCTCTGGCACGATAAATCTTACCGTAAGTGCGCCGACACCGTAGGTGCCGTTCTCGGTAGATATCATCCGCACGGCGACGCATCCGTTTACGATGCTCTCGTTCGTCTTGCACAGGACTTCTCCATGAGATATATGCTGGTTGACGGTCACGGAAACTTCGGTTCCGTTGACGGTGACCCGCCTGCAGCTTACCGATACACAGAGGCAAGAATGTGCAAACTCTCTGAAGATATGCTTCAGGATATCGATAAGAACACAGTTGATTTCACAGCCAACTACGATGACCGTCTCAAAGAGCCAAGCGTACTTCCGTCCCATTTCCCGAACCTTCTCGTAAACGGTTCTCAGGGTATTGCCGTAGGTATGGCCACAAATATTCCTCCTCACAACATGGGCGAGGTTATTGACGGTGTATGCACTGTTATCGACAACCCTGAGTGTTCACTTGACGATATCATGCAGTCCATCAAGGGACCGGATTTCCCGACAGGCGGCATAATCATGGGCAGAAGCGGAATCCGCTCCGCCTATGCAACAGGCAAGGGCAAGGTTATTGTCCGTGCAAGAACCGAGATTGTTGAGGAAAAGAACGGCAGAAGCAAAATCATCGTATCAGAGCTTCCATATCAGGTTAACAAGGCAAGACTCATCGAGAACATTGCCCAGCTCGTAAAGGAAAAGAAGATTGAGGGCATTACCAACGTAGAGGACCACTCCGACAGAAACGGTATGCACATGGTAATTGATATTCGCCGTGATGCAGCGCCTCAGGTTGTTCTCAACAAGCTCTTCTCATTCACACAGATGCAGACCACTTTCGGTGTAATTCAGCTTGCAATTGTGGACGGAGAGCCGAAAACACTCACCCTCAAGCAGATTCTTGAGGAATATATCAAGTTCCAGCAGGAAGTTATCAGAAGAAGAACCGAGTTCGATCTTCAGAAGGCCATTGACAGAGCCCACATTTTAGAGGGTCTCATCGTAGCCATTGATGCCATCGACGAGGTTATCAATATATTAAGAAATTCCAAGAGCATCCCTGAAGGTAAAGCCGCACTCATGGAGAGATTCGCTCTCGATGATATTCAGGCAAACGCCATTGTTCAGATGCGTCTCGGTGCTCTCACAGGTCTCGAGAGAGAAAAGCTCACAGAAGAGCTCGAAACACTTAGGGCTAAGATTGCCGACTTCAGAGATATTCTTGCAAGTGAGGCAAGACAGAAGGCCATTGTTAAGGACGAGGCCCTCGAGATTAAGAGAAAGTATAACGACGAGAGAAGAACAGAGATTGCCACAATCAGCGGTGATATCGATGTTGAAGATCTCATTCCGTATGAAGACTGCGTGCTCACCATGACAGAGTTCGGTTATGTCAAGAGACAGAAGCTTGACGCTTACCGCCTGCAGAGAAGAGGCGGACGTGGTATAAGCGGTATGTCAAGACGTGACGAAGATATCGCAAGAGATATGTTTATTGCGGGTACACACGATAATATTCTCTTCTTTACAAGCCTTGGCCGTGTATATCAGATAAAGTGCTACATGATAGGCGAGAGCTCCAGACAGTCCCGTGGCATCAATGTAACAAACCTCATTCCGATTACAGGTGATGAGAAGGTTACAGCAATGCTCAGGGTGCCTGAGTTTGATAACGAGAAGGCTCTTGTTATGCTCACAAAGAACGGTATCATCAAGCGTACAAGTCTTGCGGCCTATGCAAACATCCGCAAGAACGGTCTCATCGCCATCAATATTGACGAAGGCGATTCCCTCAACTGGGTCAAGATTACAGACGGTAACTCCGACCTCATTGTTGCCACAAAGAAGGGTAAGGCTATCCGCTTCAACGAGACAGATGCCCGTGAGCTCGGAAGAACAGCAAGAGGTGTTAAGGCTATCACTCTGCGTGAGGGTGACGAGGTTATCGGCATGGATATCGTCTCCGAGGGTGAATATGTTCTCACAGTATCCGAAACAGGTTACGGCCGACTTTCTTCACCGGATGATTACCGTGGTCAGTCCAGAGGCGGACAGGGTCTCACAAACTACCATGTTGACAAGTACGGCGATGTTTCAGCTGTTCAGATGGTCAACACAACAGATGACCTCATCCTTATTTCCGAGGAGGGCATCATAATCCGTATTGCCGCCGACACAATCAGAATCTGCGCAAGACCAAGCAAGGGCGTAAGAATCATGAAGCTCGGTGCAAACGACAGACTCATCAGCCTTGCAAGAACAGAACATGAGGACGAAGTTCCCGAAGAGGCAGAAGAGGGTGCAGAGGTAAATACCGAAACATCCGCAGATGTAACAGAAGCTGTAAACACAGAAAACGAATCCGCTGATATTTCAAGACTTCTCGAGGCAGCTCAGAAAGATCTCGAAGCTCAGAACAGCGAAGAATAATATTCTTCCGTAGATTTAATAGGCAAAACCTAACTGCATAAAAATAACGGCATCGACTTTTGGGTCGGTGCCGTTTTGCTATGTATTTTACTGTATATTCATTTTTCAGATTTCAAAAGAAACTTCTTCTGCGTTTACTTTAAGAACAGTTCCAATCTCACTTTCGACTGCTTCTGCGCCGGTTAAACTACTTACGGAAGATACATTTCTCATAACGATTTTCATACCCTCAAAGAGCTGTGAGAGCTTTACTGTTACCCTGCCGTCATTGTTCTCGGCTGTGACATCAAGCACCTTATTGCCGTTCATATCGCATACTGCGGCACTCGCCTTATCTGTCAGCTCAAAAACATGAAGCTCAAGATCCTTGGAATAATCATACTCAGGAGCCTGATCGTTATATCCGAACGGAATAATAGAGTTCTCCCTTGCCATGAGCGGAAGGCTGAAGAAATTGTGGTTCTCCTGCTTCCATTCTCCGCCGCAGATGCGCTCGTTGGAAAGTATATTGGTCCATGTACCCTTTGGCAGATAATATTCAATATCTCCGCTCTCTGTGAATACAGGGCACACCATGAGGTTTGAACCCAGCATATACTGTAAATCTATGTTATTGCAGGTTCTGTCCTCTGTAAACTCGAGAACCATTGCACGCATGACAGGAACGCCTGTTTCGTGGGTCTTTACCGCCTCTGTGAACAGATAAGGCATAAGACGGCACTTGAGATTGGTGAAGTAACGCACAACATCCACACTCTCCTCACCGAAAAGCCACGGTACTCTGTAGGAATTGGAGCCGTGTAATCTTGAATGGGTTGAGAGCAGACCGAAAGCCGCCCAGCGTTTATATACATCGTAAGGAGCTGTACCCTCGAAGCCTGACATATCGTGGCTCCAGAAACCGAAACCTGACATACACAGTGAAAGACCTGCACGAAGGCTCTCTGACATGGAGAGATAGTTTGAGGAACAGTCACCGCCCCAGTGAACAGGGAATTTCTGGCCGCCGACTGTGGCACTTCTCGCGAATACACAGGCATGATTTTTTCCGTGATATTCCTCGAGAAGCTCGAATACAACTTTGTTGTAAAGATAGGTGTAATAGTTGTGCATCATCTGAGGGTCGGAGCCATCATAGTAAACCACATCGGTGGGAATTCTCTCACCGAAGTCTGTCTTGAAGCAGTCAACACCCTGATTAAGAAGATGACGAAGCTTAGACTTGTACCACTCGCAGGCCTCGGGGTTGGTAAAGTCCACAAGACCCATACCTGCCTGCCATAAATCCCACTGCCATACATCGCCGTCAGGCCTTTTGAGCAGATAGCCATGCTCCTTGCCCTCTTTGAAAAGCGGTGATTTCTGGGCAATGTAGGAGTTAATCCACACGCAGATTTTGAGACCCTTCTCCTTCATTACAGCGAGCTGGTGGTCAATATCAGGGAACATGGCCTTATCCCAGTCGAAGTTACACCATTCGTTCTCTTTCATCCAGTAACAGTCAAAATGGAACACGGAAAGAGGAATATTTCTGTCCTTCATGCCGTTTACAAAACCCATTACCGTTTCTTCGTCGTAATTTGTTGTGAAAGAAGATGTGAGCCACAGACCGAAAGTCCATGCAGGTGGCAGAGCCGGTTTACCTGCAAGATTTGTATAATTGACAAGCACATCTTTCATGTCGGAACCGCCGATTACCATGAAATCCGTTTTCTCTCCAGGAATGGAGAACTGCACCCTTGTAACCTGCTCGGAACAGACCTCGAAGCTTACTTTATCTGTGGAATTCACAAGCACTCCGTAACCCTTATTTGTGATGTAGAACGGAATATTCTTGTAGGAAATCTCGGAGCATGTTCCGCCGTCTTCGTTCCACATATCGACGACCTGACCGTTCTTTACAAACGGAGTAAAACGCTCGCCGAGGCCGTAGACACACTCGGCTAAATCAACATCAAGCTGGGTGCGCATGAATGGGCCTTCGGGTGTAGTCATATAGGAAATCATGGAGTGCCCGAACTTATCGCCTATGTTTGTGAGCTTTCTGCCGTCATAATAATAAGTGAATGAGGCAGGGCATTTTGTGATGACGAGAGAAGTTTTGCCTGACTTTATCTCAATCCGGTTTTCTTCCTCGGTGACATCGAGTTTAATATTTTTAATGTCGAGGTCAAACTGAGGTTCCTTTCTGTTTGATCCCATAAAGTGATAAGCCTGAGTGCGGATGATATTCTCCTGCGGTGATGAGATAAACATCTCAATTACAGGACCGCCCATGGCACGCTCATCCTGAAGATAGGGAACAGAGTAGAGGTAAACATCGTTATCCGTGACTTTAACCTCACGGATCTGGCATACATCAAAATTCTGCACGCCCTCTTTATTAAGCCAGTAGCCTTTTGTGAATTTCATATTTTCCTCCCATAGTGAAAAATCCAACATTGATAAGTTTCTGAATACTGTATATAATTTACGGGAAATACTTCAGATATTATATCACAGGCTAAAATAAAGTTATATACGAAAGTGAGGAAAAATCATGAAAGAAATAAGCGTTTACGAACTTCCGAACAATCCCTTTAAGATGATAGGCAAGGACTGGATGCTCATCACAGCGAAAAAGGGCGACAGAGTGAACACCATGACAGCTTCATGGGGCGGTGTGGGAATACTCTGGAACAAGCCTGTCGCATATATTTTCATAAGAAGCTCAAGATTCACAAAGGGCTTTGTTGATGAGGGCAGTGAGTTATCCCTCTGCATGTTACCTGAGCAGTTCAGAGAACAGCTCACATATTTTGGCAGACATTCCGGCAGGGATGAAGATAAAATTGCCACAGCAGGCCTTGAGATTGCCTACGAGGGTGAAGTTCCTTACTTTTCGGATTCCGACACGGTATTCATCTGCAGGAAGCTCTATGCTCAGGAGATGAAAGCTGAGTGCTTCTGTGTTGACGGTCTCGCCGAGAGCAATTACGCTGACGGTGACTTCCACACAACCTATGTTGTTGAAATTGAGAAGGTTCTCAAAAAGGACTGATATAAATTACAGGCAGGTTCAAATTGAGCCTGCCTGTTTTGCAATGATATAGCATTTTATCTCATGATTTTTTCTTTCATCAAGAGGTCCGCCAAAAGCACTTCGTTGTTTGGCTACCTTCTTTTTGTTATTGCTTCGCAATGGTTTCCCTTCTGTTTTTATCTGTCAGCAAATCTGATTGGGCTTTGCCCAAACCCACAGTCTTTTCGAGAAAAGCCCGGCAAAAGCTTTAATGCTTTTCTTTCCATTCTTTGCTGAGTATCGCCCACTGCATGGTATTTTCGTAAATCGGCTCGCCCTTTTCATCACTCACAAAGGTGACATATTCCATGAACATTCCCTCTTTCCTCATACCCAGCCTCTCACATAATTTCTGACTCGATATATTATAGTCCTCCGTATAGGCGTAAATTCGCCTTGCATCAAGAACATTGAAAAGATAGTCATAGAGTGCATATGCCGCCTCATAGGCGTATCCTTTGCCTGTATATTCGTCATTCAGCATCCAGCAGGGGCTGTATGTATCTTTCCGGTTTTCATCGAAATTGCTTGTTTCCCCGTGGGTGAATATCTCACCGATAACTTTGCATGTTTCCTTCAGCTCGATGGCGAAATAAAGCTCATCGTTTTCTTTAACCCTCTTTTCCATCTCTTTTACGGCTTCTTCCATGCTGTTTATTTTCATGGACATGAAGCAGTTTATGGATATACGGCTTAAATATTCGAATGCGTCGGCGGCATCGTTTACGGTAAATGGTCTGAGTATAAGTCTTTCCGTTTCCGGTATCATAGCATTTCTCCTTAATACAGATATAGCTTATTATAATCTGTGCAGGGTAAAAAGAAAAGGTAAGACCGTCCGAAATTCAGTCTTACCTTTGAAATCAGTCGAGTATATCGCCGGGGTTTGATTCCTTTTTGTAGAAGATAAAGGAGAGTATAAAGAAAATGACACCCACAAAAATTATGCCGCTGAGCATAAGATAGAATTTTTCGGCTCCGATAATCTTGAACAGATATCCACCGCCGAGATTTCCGATAAATCCTGCAAGGGCTGTTGTGGAACCGAATATGGTCTGGGCTGTTGCCTTCAGGTTATCCGGTGCCAGTTTGAACAGATAATTTGATGTGGTTCCGATTAATATGCCGTTGCCCATTCCGAAAATGGATGTGAGAGCGGCTACGGATTTGAATCCTCCGGCAAATGTTCCGAGGCAGAAACACTCTATTCCTATGAGTGTGGCTGCAACCATCATGAGATATTTCAGTTTGAAATGCTTTCTCAGCTTTGCCATGAAAATCAGGAAAGGCATTTCCATAATTGCCCTGAGGGCGAGTATGGTTCCAAGCTGACCGGTGGCAATTCCCTTTGCTTCCATATAGTAGGAGAGGAAACTGTATTCGCTCATGAAAGGAATGTAAACAATGAGTACAAATACTATGAAAGTGACATAGTAATAATTTTTGAAAAGAGCTTTTGGGTTTACCTTTTCCTTTTTCTCCTTGCGAACCGGAGATTTCGGATCGGGGGAGCTGAGAACCGTCAGAAATGCGGGTATTAATCCTATGGCGAAAAGCACAAAGGTATATTTAACGCCGATTGCCGGAATAATCAGAGCGGAGAGAAGAACCGAGCCCACCGCAAAAGTGAAAGAACCTATGGATCGAATGGCTCCGTAGTTAATTCGGTAAACAGCACAGTTTCTTACCGTGAAATTATCAAGCAGAGTGTTTATCGAACCTCTCGAGAAGTTTGCGAGAGGGCAGTATACCATGAACATTGCGGCGGCAAATTTTACCGAGGCAGGAAGAAATCCTATTGCACCGAACATAACGGCGGAAAGCACCATTACAATCAGCAGAGTTTTTTTGACCGAGTTTATCCTGTCTGCGATAATGCCCCATATGGTCATTGCGACAATTGCAACAACAGAGGCTACTGCATTTAATGTACCGATATAGGCTGAATCCATACCTTTGCCCTGAAGATAAACCGTCTGATACTGACCGAAGCTCCAGGCAAACCAGTAAAAGCATTCCATTAATATCAGCTTTATCAGAGTGGTCTGTGCCGGGTTCATTCCGTGCAGAATGTTTCTTCTGAAAATCTGTTTTTTCATTATAAATCTGTCCTTAAAGATAATATATTACTATGAGATATGCTACTACTGTATCGGGATTCCGTCAACATTAAAAACACGTAAGAACAGTGTAAAATAAATACTGAAAAAAATTTTAAAAAAAGTGTTGACAAATCCGTATGGAATTAGTATAATAACGAAGCTTGATAAAACCGAGTGACACAAAAGGTTTAACAAGTATATATGGCGGTTTAGCTCAGTTGGCTAGAGCATTCGGTTCATACCCGAAGTGTCGTAGGTTCAAATCCTATAGCCGCTACCATACGGCCCGGTGGTCAAGAGGTTAAGACACCGCCCTTTCACGGCGGTATCACGAGTTCGATTCTCGTCCGGGTCACCACAAACAACCCGGATCACCTAAGGTGAATAAGGGTTGTTTTTGTTTTTATGGTGACATCTCTTGAGCCGGAAAAAAGCCCTGTCTGATCGTTTGAGGCAGGGCTTAAATTTTTATCAAAAAGAAAAGGAAAAAAGAATATGAAAAATATAAAGAAGATTTTAGCTCTTATGCTCGTTCTTTGTATGGCTATGGCTTTCACAGGCTGCGTGTCCACATCCGGTACATCATCTTCTTCCACAGCGAAGATTGAAATCTCAGAAGAAGAGCAGAATCCCGATATGAGCTCCTACACAAATGACTTTGCCGGCATTGTAGATTATCTTACAGTATGTGAGGTTCTTGCAGGTGAGGGCGAAGAAATGGCTCACGACTTTATCGGTGCCGTAAACGGCGCAAAGTTCTCTTATAAATATGAGGGAACAACAGTCACATGCGAGATTTATGAGTTCGATACAGAGAACCTGAATGAGAAGGCTGAGGAGACAATTGCATCCGTTAAGGAGAACGGCACATTCTCAGCATTACATGAAAATGTTGAGGCTGTTCTTTCCGACAGCGATAAGTTCCTCATGGTTTACAGAAACTCAGATGACGAGAAAGATGATGTCCAGAAGGCATTCACAGAGAGAACAATGGAGAAGTTCACTTCTTTCGTCGGTAAGTAATAAAAAGATTGAGCGTACGAAGAAAAATCGTACGCTCTTTTTGGTTATATAATTATAAGAAAAGCTGCTGCCCTGTATTCAAAGCAACAGCTTATTTTTATTTTCTGTAATTTCTCGGAATCTTCATGCCGAGGATTTTCTCGAATTTCGGAAGAATTCCTGTTCCGTCGGTATGGAAGCATGAATTCTGAGGCATATCATAACCCGGGAAGTTATTTCCTTCAACAAGAACGGGTCCGTTTTCTGTGATTCCGACATCCCAGCCGACATAGCCCATCTGAGGAACCTCGAGGGCCGCTTTTTTGCACATGTCGATTGCCTCTGCGAAATAAGGAATCTCAAAACCGATGAATTTAGTACCCGTAACAGGGTGATGTTCGTAAAAGTCGCCGGTTTTGTCACAGAAAGCAGGGAAGTGGAGAACGCCGTCTTCACCGACCAGTGTGTACATTCCTCCGGAGCTTATGTTGTCAACAGGCTTGTTGCCGCTTCCGACTCTGAGAAGAACATAGCCGATATGAGGTTCACCGTCTTTCAGAAGTGTGACAACACGAAGAGTGTTAACACAGGCAGCACATAATTTATTCATTATATGATGCTGACGTATTTCATCCTCTACGAGGAACTGGCTGTTATGTCTGAGTTCATTATATAAAGAAGAATAATCCTTTATAGATGAAACATCAATCTTCTGTACTCCGATACCGCCGAACATATCTGTGCATTTAGCAAAGACATATTCCTTGCCTTCACAGAATGCTTTCAGATCAGAAGTATCTTTATCTCTTAGATCGATATGTTCTCTGCCGAGATAAGCGGCAAAGTTTCTTTCGAACTGAGATTTATCCTCAACAGCAGAATAGTAACTGGGATCATTGAGCATTCTGACAAGAGATACATTATGATCCATATTCATAAAAGTTGATCGTTTTTTTGCACCATGCACTTTGGAGAAACCGAATACGTGGTATTCAAGGTATCCTATTCCGTATCTGAATATACACCATGCCATATCAAGTTCTGTAAGAATAACAGGACGGCCTGTTTCTTCTTTGATCTTATGGGCATGAAGATTCATTCGATTAAGGCTACCATCTTTAACACGTTTAAAAAAGATAGATAGTCTGGACATTTAATTGCTCCCGTAAAAATATAATTTGAACAAAATTTGATA
>JAUNDK010000099.1 GCA_030526115.1 Clostridia bacterium | reverse complement strand
TTTTCCATGATTTCTCGGTGGTTTATCTTCAGAACAGATATACAGATGAGCTTGTTGATGAATTTATGAGTTCTGTTCTGTAGTGAAACAAAACTCCTTAAAATATATATCTGATATTATGTTTATTCCTGACTTCGGAAAGTAATTTCTTATGACTGCATATGATGCGTATTAACAGGCAGGAATTGAAATCTGTTACAAAAGAACATATAAGTAAAGGAAAAACGAACCGGGCATTACGCATGGCTTTCATACCTTTCTTCGTCTTGATAAATTATACACAGAAATTCACTGGCCTAAGCGCATTTATTTTGAAAATGTAAAAGTAAACGGTGAGCTTATAAAAAGCGCAAATGGGATGCGCATGGTGGTTGAGCTTGCCCATGATCTGTTCTTTGAAAATGAGACTGAATCAGTAAAGAGAGATTTCTGATGTTAATTTGATAATTGAGGCATGATATATCAGCTGATGAGGTTGAAATATATGTAATTCACCGTTTCCAATCACACTTTTGATTTTTATGCATATTTCAATATAAATTCACACAGAGAAAAATAGACCAGATGTAAATCAAAACTCCGGCAATCACTTTCAGATCAATGAAGGCAAGGTTGAACGGAGTTTTTTTATGTATGTTTGCAAGGAGATACTTTTGTACTATAAAAAATTTTCGCTTTGCCGGTGTGTTTTTTGGACAGGGGTATGAAGTATAATGTGTTCAACAAAATAAAAACTAACAATAAGGAGATAGTGTTATGTCAGGATTTTTTATTGAAGACATCAGATGCGGTGTAGGTGAAGGCGGTATGGCCTGTGGTCCTGTAAGCGGACCGGTAGTTGCGGAAGCGAAAATCAGAGATGACAATGGCGATATCTTTTTTATGTGCCTCGTTGAAGTTGATGGATTACCTATGTTCTTCAAAACAGAAGAAGGCGCATACGATTATCATATGAGTGAGGATCCTTCCCCGGAAGAGATTGAGGCCATGGAAAGCAGATTTGTAGCCGGTGGAGATTATTCGGAGATTTTTGATGATACCGAATCTGAATGGTATGAACTGTTCAGATATCTGATTTATGTGGTCAGAGCGGACTGGGATGAATGCGAAGCATATCAGGAAGAAACCAGGGGCAGATATCTTAATGAAATAGATATACCGGAGTCCGATGTAGAGAAGGGATACAATTGAAAAAGAAGCACTTCGGTGATAGAATTGCTTTACAGAAAGGAGACCTGTAAATGGCAACTTATGTAATGAGCGACCTGCATGGGGCATACGATGCGTTTTGTAACATGCTCAGGCAGATAGACTTTTCCAAAGATGATGAGCTCTATATTCTCGGAGATGTGGTGGACCGTGGTGAGGACGGAGTCAGTATTCTTCGACATACAATGGCAGAGAAAAATATTCATCTGCTTCTTGGAAATCATGAATACATGTTCATGCAGTTTTTTGAGGATAATCCGTCGCAGACTGTGGTTCGCAGATGGAACAGAAACGGAAACTTTTATACATTAACGGGATTTGATAAACTGACGGAATCTGAAAAAGAGGAGACTTTGGCTTATATTCGTCAGCTTCCGAGTGAACAGCATATTACCGTTTACGGGAAAAAGTATTACCTTGTGCATGGATTTATTGGAGTCGATACGCATGAACGTGTGTGGAATCGTCCGAAATATGAGGATATCCCGGAAATCGATAAGGATACTACCGTAATCGTAGGACATACTCCGGTCTGTGAATATGTATGCCCCGGAAGCGATGAACAGATGTATGTATATTCACACGAACTGACCCTGAGAGGAGAGCACTTTCAGATTTTACATGCACCTCATTTTATCGATGTGGACTGCTGTGTGGGATATGGCTTCAGCGCAGCAAGACTTGCCTGTTTACGATTGGAAGATGGGGCTGAGTTTTACGAAAAGGTTGGGAAGTAAAATATTGCAATTCCTTTCCGGGTATGATACAATCTTCGGGAATTAAACTGAATTATCAAAGAGGCGTTTTTTAGTTACCCCTGTGGTACGGCTTTTCTGCTGTATGGTAACTGAAGGCGTCTCTTTTTTGTTTTGGAGGAGGCTTTTATGCAGAAAAAGAATGTAAATGCTCAGATTCTGAAAAAACTGATACTGTTCTAAGTACAGTTGATTCTGGTGTTTTCAGGTATCATGGGAATATGCTCTCTGGGAGTAAGAATAATATGCTCTTACCTGTTTGTCGGAATATGGGGCAATATGGTCATATCCTATGCCGAAAGCATCTCATGGGTATTTCTCGCCCCTGTATTTACAGCAAAATTTTTATCAAAGAGAAAGAATGCTAGGTAAAAATTTAATGGTGTGTATTTGGCGATACAGGAAAGAATCAAATTACTTAGGAAATCCTTTATATCAGTGGAAATACAGCCTGATTTCATTACAAACTTAAGCTCGAATTACCATTATCTCCATCACTTTTCAGATTAAAAGTGAGATAAATTCATTGACTACCGAACGATAGCTTACTATAATTGAATTGAACAACAATAATCAGGGAGATAATTTATGGAAAGAGGAAACACGAAACAGGAAATACTTGAGGCTTCATTGAATCTGTTCTCGGTGCAGGGCTTTGAAGCAACATCAATTTCTCAGATTGCAAATGCCGTGGGAATAAGAAAAGCTTCGCTTTACAATCATTATGAAAGCAAACAGGCGATACTTGATGCATTCCTGAATCAGGTTATTACCGAATACGAGAAGCACTCTATTTTTGTTAATCATAACTGGAGTGAAAATACGGACAGGCTTCCGCTTACAGCAGATGCGGCTGTGAAGATGATAAAGGCTCAGCTGAACTACATTATTCACGATCCACATGTCAGCAAGGGAAGAAAAATGCTGGTTATAGAACAGTTTAAGAATGACCAGCTCTCAGCGCTTCAGACCAAGCAGAATTACACAGATGTTCTCGGTTTTTTCAGAGGAATGATAAACGGGCTTATTGAAAAAGGTGTTCTTGAAGACGAAGATTCGGAAATAATGACAGCGCAGTTCTGTCTGCCGATTTCGGAGTGGATAAAGCTTGTCGATCGTGAGCCGGAAAGGGAAAACGAGGTAATGGAACTTACCGAAAAACATGTCAGACAGTTTTACAGGATATATGAACCAAAGGGCTGAGTAATATGAAATCAGAGAAAAGAAATTACATAATAAGAAGTATTAAACCCGATGAAACAGCGATTCTTGATGAATTTCTATATCAGGCCATATTTGTCCCGAAAGGTGAAAATCCTCCACCGAGAGAAATCATTAATAACCCGGAGCTTCAGGTGTATATCAGGGACTTTGGCAAAGGTGAAGCAGACACCTGTCTTGTCGCAGAGCTTGACGGAAATACAGTTGGTGCAGCATGGTTCAGAATAATGAATGACTACGGTCACATAGATGACAAAACTCCGTCCCTTGCCATGTCAGTGCTTGACGGCTGCCGGGGTATGGGTATAGGAAGAAATCTCCTTCTCGCTCTTCTTGATGTAATGAGAGAGAAAGGATATATACAGGTTTCGCTTTCGGTTCAGAAAAGAAACTACGCTTTTCATCTTTATGAAAGCGCAGGTTTTGAGACGGTAGGTGAGAATGAAGAGGAGTATCTGATGATATGCAGACTGTAAAGAAATCAAGGAAAATGTCATACATGTTTTTTTCCATGTCACCTGTATCACTTGCTGTGGGAGCATCATTTCACGGGCTTAGAATGCACCCTGAAAATCCTGCAGAATTCAGGCTGGGTGTTGCCATGGGAATTGCAATGATTATCCTCTCAACGGTTTTTATCTGCCTCGGTATTTTCTGCAGAATAAAGGCCAAAAAGACTGAAAAGTAAGAATTACATACAACCCCCGTTCATGTAAACGGGGGAATTTCTATGTCTTGATTTTCTTAATCAAACCCATTAATATATTATAGTTAAATAAAAGAGAAACAAGTGGGGGAGATATAAATGCATCGGGACCTGACCAAAGGCTCTGTCACAAAATCCATGCTGTTGTTTTCGATACCGTTGATTTTAGGTGACCTGTTACAGCAGTGTTACAATATTGCGGATACGCTTATAGTGGGAAATTTCTTGGGAAGAAATGTTCTGGCGGCGGTTGGTTCGTCGTTTACACTTATGACTTTTATAACATCTGTTGTCCTCGGTCTGTGCATGGGAAGCGGTGCTCTTTTTTCAATCAGATTCGGACAGAGAGATGACAGATCGCTCAGAGAGAATCTGTGTGCATCATTCTGGTTTATAGCATTGTTTACCCTGTTGCTGGACCTTATTGCTTTCCTTTGCCTTGATATGCTCCGGGACTTTCTGAGGGTGCCTGACGAAGTATGGCCGTATATGAGAGCCTACCTGTTTGTGATATTCATGGGAATACCCGGAGTATTTCTTTACAATTTCTTTTCATCATACCTCAGAGCAATGGGGAACTCTGTTACACCGCTGGTGTTTCTGGCGGTATCGTCGGTGGTTAATATAATCCTTGATCTTGTCTTTATTGTCGTTCTGAATCTCGGTGTAAGCTCCGCCGCAGTTGCCACTGTAATCGCACAGTATATCTCAGGACTTGGAATTGCTGCTTACACACTCATGAAAAACCGTCAGGCACGAGCCTGTCTTGAAATAAAAAGACTGAAGATAAACAGAGTGAAAGAGGTAGTTTCTTTCTCGGTGATGACCTGTGTTCAGCAGTCTGTGATGAATCTCGGAATACTCATGGTACAGGGACTTGTAAACAGTTTCGGTACGGTTATCATGGCAGCTTTTGCCGCCGCCGTAAAAATCGATGCTTTTGCTTACATGCCTGTGCAGGATTTCGGCAATGCATTTTCTACTTTCATCGCACAGAATTTCGGAGCTGAAGAGGATAAAAGAATACGTTCGGGGCTGAAATCGGCAATTATAATATCGGTTTCTTTCAGTGTAATTGTATCCGCTGTTGTATTTGTATTTGCAAAACAGCTCATGGGTCTTTTTGTTGATGTCAGTGAAAGCGAAATCATTCTCGAAGGTGTGCGCTACCTGAGAACAGAAGGTGCATTTTATTGCGGTATAGGCTGTCTGTTTCTGCTTTACGGCCTGTACAGGGCCCTCGCAAGACCGGGAATGAGTGTAGTGCTAACAGTCGTTTCACTCGGAACAAGAGTGGTACTGGCTTATGTGCTCTCGGCGGTTCCTTCAATCGGAGTTGTCGGAATATGGTGGTCTGTCCCGATAGGCTGGTTCCTGGCCGATCTTGTTGGATTTGTATAT
>JAUNDK010000023.1 GCA_030526115.1 Clostridia bacterium | reverse complement strand
TGTTGCAATACTGAAAGCCTCTCTTATTGTACTCTGAAGGTCCTCTACGGAACCGACGAAGAAGTTATGCTTTGTAATCGGAAGTGTTACACCGGTGATATCCAGCTCCTGGAAGGAGTCTGTACCGATTTTTGTTGTAGCTACGTTACCTGTGATGGCAACAAGCGGAATGGAATCGAGATAAGCTGTGGCAATACCTGTTACGAGGTTTGTGGCACCGGGACCAGATGTGGCAATTACAACACCCGGTTTACCTGTGGATCTTGCGTAACCGTCAGCGGCATGGGCTGCGCCCTGCTCGTGGGCGGTTAATACATGATGAAGCTCATCCTGATACTTATAGAGAGAGTCATAAACCTTGATAATCTGTCCACCCGGATAACCGAAGACAGTGTCACAGCCCTGGTCTATGAGGGTTCTGACAAGTATATCTGCGCCTGTAAGCAACATGTGAGTTTCTCCTTTATATATAGTATATTAAAAATTTACAGTATTTTATGAATTTTAACGATTTAGCACGTTAAAAAGCGTATTGTGTTTAATAATATAGATTTATAAGCGATTTGTCAACCGATAAATATATTTATTCAGCCCGAATCATTTATTTCTGAAGGCGGAAGCCTCTCTCCTGAAGAGCATTTTCAATCTCAAGAACATGGGCATAGTTTCTTGTCTCGAGGCTGATTCTGAGTACACAAACATTGATGCTCTCTGTGTCGCCTGTCTGCTCATAGTGAACACCTGTAACGTTACCGCCATGCTCGGAGATAATTGAGGAAACCTCCTGAAGCTGACCCGGCTTGTCAACAAGCTCGATAACCAGCATAGACTTTCTACCTGCCTTGATGAGACCTCTCTCGATAACTCTTGAAAGGCTTGTAACATCTATGTTACCGCCGGAGATTACGCTGACAACTTTCTTACCCTTGATTGGGAGCTTGTCAAACATGGCAGCCGCAACAGCAACAGCACCTGCACCCTCAGCACACATCTTCTGCTTTTCGATGAGTGTAAGAATAGCCGCCGCAATTTCGTCCTCTGTTACGAGGCAGATGTCATCAACATAGTTGGAAACGAGATCGAAGGTATTTACACCCGGCTGCTTAACTGCAATACCGTCTGCGATTGTGGAAACACTTGGTAAAGTCTCTATGCAGCCGTTCTTTACGGAGTTGAACATGCTTGGAGCGCCTGCTGCCTGAACACCGTAGACCTTTGTCTTTGGGCTTATCTGCTTTACAGCATAGGCAATACCTGAGATAAGTCCGCCACCGCCGATCGGCACGATGATTGCATCGACATCGCTCATCTCCTGAATAATCTCAAGACCGATAGTACCCTGACCTGCGATAACATCTTCATCATCGAAAGGATGAACAAAGGTGTAACCCATCTCGTCACGAAGCTCAAGAGCCTTGTTGTAAGCATCGTCATAAACACCGTTTACGAGGCATACATCTGCACCATAGCCCTTTGTAGCCTCAACCTTGGAGATAGGGGCGGAATCGGGGAGACAGATGAGGGACTTGATTCCCTGCTTTGAAGCGGCAAGAGCAACACCCTGAGCGTGGTTACCCGCAGAACATGCGATAACACCTCTTGCTTTTTCTTCCTCTGTGAGGTTTGCGATTTTGTATCCGGATCCTCTTACCTTGAAGGAACCTGTAATCTGAAGGTTCTCAGGCTTGAACCAGAGGTCACAGTCAGGGGCAATTCCGTTTGCCTTGACAAGCTTTGTTTCTCTTAATATGTCTTTAAGCACAACTGAAGCATTGAATATCTTATCGAGTGTAAGCATAGTTTTTACCTTCTTTTATAAAATAGTAGTGGATTTGTTTTTATAATAAAAAAACCTGCCTCTTCTTTTGAAAGAGACAGGATAGTTATCGTTAAATAATTATCTTGCGGTACCACTCTTCTTGCCGAATAATCGACCACTCACCGTGACTATCATCACTACCCGATATAACGGTCGGAAACCGGACGGCTTACTTGGTATAACTGTTCAGCACGACTGCTCCAAGGTGATCTGACTGTAAATTCTTCCATCGTCTCGCACCAACCGACGACTCTCTGAAGCCGAAATATACAATCGCTTCCTCTTCACTGCATTTTGATAAAGTTTAGCACAACAGAAATATTTTGTCAAGAAAATATAAGGCACTTTTTGCAATTTATCTTGTTCGAGATTTCTTTTTAGGCTTTACAGTACCTGTATTTATCACAATTATGACGGATATTAAAGCGATAACACCAATCAGAAGAAATCTGAGCTTTGATGAACCGTTGGTGTGACTTTCCAGCACGGTTTTCTGCGGCAGGCCGAAAATGGTGTTTGCCGTACCTATGAAGGAATCTGTCAGTACCTCTTCAAAAACAAGATTTCCGTCATTGTAATGGTCTATATATTCCCACAGTATGCTGGCGGCATTTTCATCCATTACATTGTCGGCATGAATGCCGTCAGCGTATGTCATAAAACCGGGTTCACCGTTTGCATCGGCAAAGCACATAAACAGGAATCCGTTGGTGTTGTGAATATTGGCATCGTAATATTCCCTTGCAAAAATCTCTCGTGAGGCATCATCCGCAAGTGTTACATCATATTTTTTGAAATAAACATAGGGCTGAACACCTGTAATCTCGAAAAACTCGGCAAGACCGACTTTCAGGTATTCCTCGTCGAAAAGTATATCTATTTCATCTGTGATACAGTCAGGGTTAAATTCCGAGCCAGATACCAGCTTGAATCTCTCGCCGACACTCTGAGTTGAAACCGTGTAGGCGGGAACTTCTTTATATACTGTTCTGCCCACAAAACGGCTCACTGCAAACATGGCAAGAACTGCAACCGCAATCACAGCAAACACCTGTGGGGTGAAGCGAAACTCAGCCTTCTGTCTGCGTGTGGACCTGCTTTGTCTGGCTGTATCCGTTTTCTTCCTTTGAGGAGGATTTGTACTTTTTCTTTTTACAGATGTTTTACGGGAAGTATCCGATGATTTTGTCCTTGCAGAAACATTCCTTGATTCGGTGCTTCGTTTTGCCGTTCCGGCTCTCTTTGCTGTCGGCTTTTGAGCCTGTGTTCTGCCTGACGAACTGCGTGTGCCTGAACCGCTTTTTGTTCTTCTTTCTACGGATGAACGGGTGCCGGTTCTGCCGCGTCCGGATGCACTGTCAGCTGCTGCGGATTTTTTTCCACGGATTTTTTCTGTCGGCAAGTTTTTCCTCCTCTCTTTTAATCTGCGTTGAAAACTTTTTATTACATGTATTTATACTTTGCGGGTTTATCGGGCACTTTATCCATAAAGTCTTTGAGTCGCTTGTCATAAGCCGCCTGAGATGCCTCAAGGAAAGCAGGCTTATAATCACCCGCACCGATAAGCTTGAGCATATACTCTGTAAAGTTAGGGTTATTGAGAAGAATTGGTCCTACAAGGTAAGTACCTATAAAGTTATTTACTCTGTATCCCTCACCCTTGGTCTCAAGGTTCATTCCCATACCCTTTATAATTGTAAATGCGGCAGGGAAGTTCTCATCGTTTGGATAGCACTGAGTGAACTGGGTCTTGAATCCCATAATCTTCATTCCGTCCATCTCGCAGAGTTCCTCGCTGTTGTGGCGGTGGTACATATCTCTTTTTGCGTGGTAAGGGAAGAGACCCACAGCTTCAATTCTGTTACCCTCGCCGTCATCGATATACTCACCCAGAACCTCAAGAGCATTACCTGTGAAAAGGAAAGTCATTCCGCTCTCGATTTTCTCCATGAGTTTTTCCTTTACGGGCATGAACTTTTCAATAACCATCTGCTGGGTATTCTCTGTCATAGGACCCATGTAAACGAGGTTCATATCCTCTGTTAAAAACTTCGGTTCCTCGCTGAGCTTAGTGAAAACAAACTCTCCGTCCGGTATGCACTTCTGAAGATAACGCACATTGGCGCTGTCTCCGAAAAGGTTGCAGAACTCGGGGAAGAGCACTTCAATTTTAACCTTAGCCATTGTTCTTCTCCTTTTCTGCCGCAATTTCAGTAAGGCGCTTCTCCGCATTGTTGGAGAGTCCTATGGTATAAACATCGTAGAATATTACGAAAGTATCGCACTTGTCCATGTCTGCAGACTCAAGCACCTGCATATTATCTTCGCAGTGAACAATCTTCTCTTCAGGTACACCCGCAAGAAGAAGTCTTAAATGAACATCCTCATGTCTTGCACCACCGACGAGAATCTGCTTTATGGAATCATCCCTTAGGTTCTCGAAATCGGTATCGTAGAGCCATGCTGTATTTTCAACGGAAGACTCCGCATCAAAATGGTCATCGAGATAAAGAACAACACCTTTTTTGCCGGGGAGGTTCTTTGTATTCTCCATTGCTCTTGAACATGCAACAGGGTTCTGACCCTTTGCGAGGTGACGGATAAAGGTCTTTCCGTGAGCTTCACTGATGGAAAGACGGGATTTTGCAATCTCCTGCTTTTCAAAAGACTTCTTTATATCATCTATTGACATACCAAGCTCTGAGAGCATGGCTGTAGCAAGCAGCTGATTGTAAATCTGAATAGGCTGGTCGCTTAAAAGCTTGAAATCAACTTTTTCTCCCTTAACCTCCGCATGAAGAATATTGTTCTCCGCATCAACGGAAACCGCTCTGTACTCTGGTGAAGGATTCTCATATCCGCAGTTATCACAGTGGAACTTTCCGATGTGATGATAACGTGTAAAATCATAGTTGAGTTCATGTCTGCATACAGGACAGAAAGAACCGTCCTTTACTATGTTCTGAGCTTCCTTTGTCTCATAGGAAAGTCTGTCCACACCGAAGGTAACTCTCTTATTATCCTTTTTGAGTGCCTGACCCTGAGGGTCATCGGCATTGAGGATGAGCTTTGTCTTGTCAGGGATATTTGTGTTGAGAATATTCCAGATATACTCTGTGTGAGCGTTTCTCTTGAATGAATCTCTGAATATGTTTGTTACAGCAAGAACATCCGGCTCCATATTTGGGAAGATACGCAGGGAACTTCTCTCGTCAACCTCGAACACAGCGAGTTTTTTCTTTGGCCTGCCGAAGAAAGTTGAGTTGGCAATGAGTGCGGATGCAATACCCGTAGGAACATTGGATCCCTCTTTGTTACATACGAAATCGTATCCGTTCTTCTCGAGTATGTCTTCAACCATATTTGCAACTGTTGTCTTACCGTTTGTTCCTGTCAGGCAGACGATTTTCTCAGGCTTTTCCATTCTGCCGATGAAATCGGGGCAGAGGATAATAGCCCATGATCCGGGCATAGATGTGCCCTTTCTTCCGATTAACTTGAGCACCAGTGCGGTTCCCTTGGCAAACCACAGAGCGCCGTAAAATCTTAAATTTCTCTTACCGGCCATAAGCGACCCTTTCTTTATGTGAATTTGTGTTATTTTTTCTAAGCACAGATATAGTTATAATATCATGAAAACGCCTTTTCTTCAAGTTTTGCAGGATGTAACACATATAGAATTTAAGGCATCTACGACATTAAAGTTTAGTTATTTTCCCTTTGACTTTAATTGAAACAGTGATATAATATAGAAAAGGGCACTACCGGAAGGTGGTTCGCCTATAATCAGATTCTATACTAAAGCTAATTTAGTAATAAAAAGAGATCGTCACTTGGCGGAGCGACGGTCTCTTTTTATGCGTATTGTGAATGTAAATCCCATTATATGAAATGTTATAGTCACAGGCATAAACGCACACCTCCTTTCGGATGGTGTGCGAACCGTCTCCCACTTGGTAGTACCCTGAAACAACTATAGTGTAATTATTTATTATGTCAATCAAAAAGCTCAGAGGCTACTCTAAACCTCTGAGCTTTCATTATACCTGTTTAATTCAAGATTACAGCTTTGCGGCAACCTCTGCGAACTCTGCCATCATCTCAGGAATCTTAATGGACTGTGGGCATTCAACCATGCATGCACCGCAGTTGATACAGTCTTTAGGACCTGCTGTGAGCTTTTCGAGCTGCTCCTTGATTCCCCATGCACCGTCTACCTTGTACTTGTTGTAGATGGAGAGAACAGTAGGAATCTCAATACCCATAGGACATCCCGGTGTGCAGTAACGGCATGCTGTACATGGAATCTTAACCTGATTGTGGAACTTGTCGCATACCTCAAGGAGGAACTTGACCTCGTCCTCGTTAAGAGGAGCCTTGTCGAATGTTGCGACGTTATCCTTAATCTGATCCATAGTGGACATACCGGAAAGAACTACCTGAATTCCAGGTAAAGTCATGAGCCAGCGAAGCGCCCATGAAGATACGGACATATCAGGCTGTCTTCCCTTAAGGAGAGCATCGCACTCCTCTGTCAGAGCGGAAAGTCTGCCGCCACGAATGGACTCCATTACAACGATAGGGAGGTTTCTCTCACGGAGAATCTCATACTCCTCCTTGGCTGTGCCGTAGGTCCAGTCGAAGTAGTTGAGCTGAATCTGGGCGAAATCCCAGTCTGTGTAATCAGCAAACTCTCTTAAATACTCACAGCTTGCATGAGCGGAGAAGCCGAGGTTCTTGATTCTGCCCTTTGCCTTCTGCTCCTTGAAATACTCGATGCAACCGCTCTCGATGTACTTAGGGCCGTTGTCGGCATTTACTGCATGAATGAGGTAGAAATCAATGTAATCTGTGTGGAGTTTCTTTAACTGCTCCTCGAAGCATGCAACATAATCTGTTGTTGCATTGATGTTGAACTTTGTTGCTACCTTAAAAGAATCTCTTGGATATCTGTCAACGAGGGCATCACCGAGGAAATCCTCGCTTGTTCTCTGGTGGTAAACATAAGCTGTATCATAGTATGTGATGCCGTTTGCCATGGCGAAATCAATGATTTCCTCTGCTCTCTTGTAGTCGATAGGATTGCCCTGAACATCATCCACAACAGGGAGACGCATGTTACCCATGCCGAGCACGGAAATTTTCTCGTTCTTATAATCTCTGTAAAGCATTTTTAACTCCTCCTGCGGTTTTCGAACCGTCTAAGTTTCGCTTCTGCGAAATATGTTATCGTTAACATATTATATTATAACACCTAAGTCAATAGCCACAGTATAAACTAATGATATATATTTTCCCGCAAATCGAGGAAATTGCAGAAGCATCAAATAAAAATTGCCGAATATTCGATTTATATACAATAAAAATGTATGAATATAACGAAATTTGCAAGTACACTTGACTAAAACTTCATTTTAGCTTATTCTATTACTTGACTTTTTATTTAAAGAAAGGATAGAAATCATGGTTAAACTTTACGATGGCGGAGTTTATCTTTTAAACGGAACAGAGATTGTTCCCGAGAACGAAGCCAAATTAAATATATCCAAAGACGAGGCTAAGAAAGGCACTATTGCTTATTCCATCCTCGAAAAGCACAACGCAAACGACAACATGGATCAGCTCAAGATCCGTTTTGATGCAATGGCATCCCACGATATCACATTTGTTGGTATCATTCAGACAGCCAAGGCATCAGGCATGGAGAAATTCCCACTGCCTTATGTTCTCACAAACTGCCACAACAGCTTAAATGCCGTTGGCGGTACTATCAATGAGGACGACCACGTTTTCGGCCTCACAGCCGCAAAGAAGTACGGCGGAATTTATGTTCCACCTCACATGGCTGTTATTCACCAGTACATGAGAGAGGCAATGGCAGGCTGCGGCAAGATGATACTCGGCTCCGACTCCCACACCCGTTACGGTGCTCTCGGCACAATGGCTATCGGTGAAGGTGGCGGTGAGCTCGTTAAACAGCTCCTCTGCGATACTTACGATGTAGCTTACCCCGGTGTTGTTGCGGTTTACCTCGACGGCAAGCCGAATCCGGGTGTAGGTCCTCAGGATATTGCCCTCGCCATAGTCGGCGCAGTATTCAAGAACGGCTATGTAAAGAACAAGGTTATGGAGTTTGTCGGACCGGGAATCAGCAACATGACAACCGATTACAGAAACGGTGTCGATGTAATGACAACAGAGACCACCTGCCTCACATCCATCTGGAGAACAGACGCAGACACAGAGGAATTCCTCGCTGTTCACGGCAGAGCAGGTGACTACAAGGAGCTCAATCCAAAGGATGTTGCTTACTATGACGGATGCGTTTACATCGACCTTGCAACAGTCAAGCCGATGATTGCACTTCCGTTCCATCCATCCAATACATATGAGATTGATTACCTCAACGAAAACCTTGAGGATATACTCCGTGAGGTTGAGAAAGAGGCATTCAAGATTACAGAAAATCCTGACATCAACTTCAGCCTCACAGATAAAATCAAGAACGGCAAGCTTCAGGTTCAGCAGGGTATTATCGCAGGCTGTGCCGGTGGTACTTACTCCAACATCATGGCTGCCGCTCATATACTCGAGAACGCAAACACAGGCAACGATATATTCACACTCAGCGTATATCCTTCTTCTCAGCCTGTATTCATGGACCTCGTTGCAAAGGGAGCAATCAGCAAGCTCATGGCAGCAGGTGCGGCTGTAAAGACAGCTTTCTGCGGACCATGCTTCGGCGCAGGCGATACACCTGCAAACAATGCACTCTCCATCCGTCATGCAACAAGAAACTTCCCGAACAGAGAAGGCTCAAAGCCGGGTAACGGACAGCTCTCCGCAGTTGCCCTCATGGATGCCCGCTCCGTTGCCGCAACAGCAGCAAACGGCGGTGTGCTCACATCCGCACAGGCTTTTGCAGACGATTACGAGGCACCAAAGTACAACTACGATCCATCCGCATATAATGCAAGAGTTTTCAACGGCTTCAACAAGGCTGATATCGAGGAAGAGGTCATCTACGGACCAAACATCAAGGACTGGCCTGAGATGAGCGAGCTCAAGGACAACATCCTTCTCAAGGTTGCATCCAAGATTATGGACCCTGTTACAACAACAGACGAGCTCATTCCTTCCGGTGAGACATCCTCTTACCGTTCAAACCCACTCGGCCTTGCAGAGTTCGCACTCTCAAGACGTGACCCTGCTTACGTAGGTAACGCAAAGGAGATCAACAAGGCAGAGGTTGCAAGAAGAAACGGGGAAGACCCAGCAAAGGTAGATACAAAGCTCCCTGAGCTTTACGCACAGATCAAGACCATTACTCCTGACGCAAAGGAGAGCGAGATTGAAATCGGCTCCATGATTTACGCAGTAAAGCCCGGTGACGGTTCCGCCCGTGAGCAGGCCGCATCCTGCCAGAGAGTTCTCGGCGGTCTCGCAAACATCTGCTCCGAGTACGCAACAAAGAGATACCGCTCCAATGTTATGAACTGGGGTATGTTACCGTTCCAGATGAAGGGTGAGCCGAACTTCGGTGTTGGAGATTACATCTATGTTCCGAGCATCAGAGAGGCTCTTGACGGCGACATGAGCGACATCAAGGCTTATGTTCTCGGCGATGAAATCAGGGAGATTTCCCTCTACATCACAGAGATGGTCGGTAACGAGAAGGAGATAGTAAAGGCAGGCTGCCTCATCAACTTCAACAGAAACAGACACAAAAACTAATGCAGAATGCGGAATTGGGAATTCGGAATTTCGCAGATTTTGAATCATGAATTAATAATTATTGGCATTTGGGCAGGGTTACTGTAAAAGGTAGCCCTGCCTTTGCTTTTTCATGCACTTTTTCCCTGATTTTACACACCTGGGTATGTAATTTCTATTGATTATACATCTGCTTTTTGGTATAATGCGTACATTAGTATACTGGAAGAAAGGTGGCGGCAGAATAATGACAGACATAAACAATTATTTTTATATGTCTGTGAATTTTTGCAACCATTTTTTCCAAGGTAATTCTGACAATCGGTAAGTTCGTAAATGGATGTAGACGGACATTTATCGGTTGCCTTTTTTATTTTTATTTATTTTAAAGAATGGAGAAAAAACACTATGAACACAAGCAAGAAAATTCTCGCTGTTGTGCTCGCTGTCATGCTCATCATGAGCTGTGCAGTAGTAGGTTCCGCTGAAGAAGCAGAAGCTACTTACACTTACCGCACTACTCTCACAGACCCTATGACATGGTCACCGACGGACTGGCAGAACAGCTCAGAAAGCACAGTTATCGGCTACACATCATCAACATTCTATTCATTCGAAATGAATGAAGATGCAGACGGTTACGACATCATCCCAACAGCAGCAAGCGCAATGCCTGTTGATGTTACAGCTGAGCTCACAGACGAGCAGAGAGAAATGTACGATGTTCCTGCAGACGCTACAGAGGGTTATGCATGGACAATCGAACTTAACGACAAGCATTGCTGGGCAAACGGCGATCCTATCAACGTTGACACTTACATCTACTCCCTCCAGCAGTACCTCAATCCTGAGATGAAGAACTACCGTGCTTCTTCCTACTACACAGGTAACTCCGCTATCGCAAATGCAAAGGATTACTACACAGCAGGTGGTATCGATTACCAGGCATTTGAAGAGGGTACACCATTTGCAGACCTCAAGGTTGAGGACGGCAAGTATGTTTCCGCTGACGGCGAAGAAATCTACCTCGCATGGAGCCAGCCAGTTGAATGGATGGGTGGTTCTTCCTGGGCAGATTACATCGATCTCGGCTACGGCATTGACGAAGTAGCAGAGCAGATTGCCGAGGGTGAGAACGCTGACGGTTATGTTCTCTTCACAGAAGAGGTTAAGGACCTCCTCTTCGGTTACACAAGCTCTGACGAGTGGGGCAACGAGACAGAAGATGACCTCGTAAACTACCTCGTAAAGAACGCAGGTACAGTTGAGGGCAAGACATGGGATGAAGTCGGTTTCATCAAGAATGACGATTACTCCTTCACAGTAGTTCTCGACAATCCTACAACAGAGTTCTATGTATGCTATTCCTTCGCAATTACACCTGTTTACGAGCCACTTTATGAGGCAAACAAGGTTACAACAGGTAACATCACAAAGTCCTCTTACGGTACAACAGCAGACTCCTACATGTCCTGCGGACCTTACAAGATTGATACTTACCAGCCTGACAAGCAGATGACTCTCTCCAAGAACGAGAACTGGTACGGCTACACAGACGAGTACTACGGCGACAAGTATCAGACAACAAACATCGAGCTTAACTTCATCTCCGAGAACTCCACAGCTCTCTCCCTGTTCCTCCAGGGTAACCTCGATGATTACACAGTAGATACCGAGCACATGGAGGCTTATGCTACATCCGATTACATCTACTTCATGCCTCAGTCCTACACATTCGTATTCAACTTCAACTCTGACCTCGAAGCTCTCAAGAAGGAAGACGGAGACGGAATCAACCACTCCATCCTCTCTCTCGATGACTTCCGTCATGCTATTTCCCTTTCCCTCGACAGACAGGCTTTCGTTGCACAGTGCTTAGCAGGTGCTGACGCAGGTTACGGTCTCATCAACTATGTTTACGTCTGCGATCCTGACACAGGTGAGCTTTACAGAGATTCCGAGTTCGCTCAGCAGGCTCTCTGTGAGTTCTACGGTGTTGAGTCCGAGGACGAAATCACAGGTTATGACAAGGAAGCTGCAACAGAGCTCTTCGAGGCTGCATACCAGCAGGCTCTCGAGCAGGGTCTCATGACAGAAACTGACAAGGTTCAGCTCGACTTCCACGTTTATGCTGACACAACAAACTATCAGAACAGAGCAAACTTCCTCCAGTCCTCCATTGAGGCTGCAACAGTAGGCACAGGCCTCGAGGGTAAGGTTTCCGTTAACATGATGGTTGACGAAGATTACTACGGCAGCGCAGAGAACGGCCTTGCAGACGTTATCTTCGGTGCATGGGGCGGCGCTGACATGGATCCATATTCCATCATGGAGTGCTACTGCACATCCGACCTCAAGCTCACATACGGCTTCAACCCTGAGGTTGAGACATTCACTCTCACAATCGGTGGCGAAGAGAAGACAATGACAGCTTACGAGTGGTATGTAGCTCTCTGCGAAGGCGAGTATGCAACAGCAGACCTCGATGTAAGAAACGAAGTTCTCGCTAAGATGGAGAAGGCAATTCTCGAGCAGTATGAGCTCGCAGTGCTCTGCTATGACAACGAGGCTGTACTTTACTCTCAGAGAATCGTTCTCGGTTCCGACTACTACATCAACTCTCTCGTTGGTTTCGGTGGAATCTCCAGAATGACTTACACAATGAACGATGCTGAGTGGGCTGATTACTGCGCACAGCAGAACAACCAGCTTACATACTGATTTATCAGTTAAGTTCTTATAGCTCAATTTTGTGGGCAGCGCTAAATGTGCAGTGCTGCCCACATTTTTCACTATTATATGAAAGGAGACCTGAATATGGGTAAATATGTATTAAAAAGACTTTTGCTCATGCTTGTCAGCGGATTTGTCATTATGACCATGCTTTTCGTGCTGATAAGACTGCTCCCAAACCAGATTCAGGCTGTTCAGGGTGGCTTTGACGAAGCTGTGAGAGAGATGCGTGAGGCGTGGGGATATAACAAGCCGATACTTGTCCAGTACGGCATTTTCCTCAAAAATGTCTTTACTAAATGGGACTGGGGATTCTGCACCACAGTCGGCTCTTTCCTTCAGGATGTTACAGCTTACATAGGCAGCAAACTTCCACCGACAATCTATATCAATGTTGTCTCAGTTTTAATTTCTATTCCTCTGGGACTTATCTTCGGTATTATTGCCGCTATCTTCAAAAACAAGTGGCAGGACCAGGTTATCAATGTGTTCATCATGTTCTTCATCTCTGTTCCTGCGTTCGTATATGCGTTCCTTTTACAGTACTATGTCGGCTTCAAGCTCGGCTGGTTCCCGCTGGTTATGGAAAGCGGAACCGACTACTTCTCATGGAAAATGTTCCGCTCCGCAATTATGCCGATACTTGCAATGAGCTTTGGTGTTATCGCAGGTGACATGAGACTTGTCCGTGCAGAGCTTACAGAAACACTGACAAGCGACTACATGCTTCTTGCAAGAACAAAGGGACTCTCAAACCGTCAGGCAACAGTCCGCCATGCCCTTCGTAACTCCATGGTTCCGCTTCTGCCGTCATTCATGAGTGATGTTATCGGCATACTCTCCGGCTCCATGATTATCGAGCAGATTTTCTCAGTACCCGGCATAGGCAAAACCTACCTGATGAGCATCAACCTCAAAGATTACTCCGTGTTCATGTGCATAAGCATGTTCTACGTTGCCATAGGTCTTGTAGCCGAGCTTCTTTTTGACTTAAGCTACGGCCTTATTGACCCGAGAATCCGTATGGGAGGAGGCAAGACGAATGAACTTTGATGAAAAGAAGTACAACGCTCAGTTTGAGCAGTATATGAATATTCCGGATGAGAAGTTCCAGCTTGCCCACAAGGATGAAAAGCTCGGCGAAAAGAAACTTCAGACCAAACCTGTTGGATTTTTCCGTGATGCCATGGGCCGTTTTGCAAAGAACAAGGGCTCCGTAATCTGTGGATTCATTCTTCTGATTCTTGCCCTTTATGCAATCATCGCTCCGATAGTTTCCCCTTACAGCGCAACAGCTTACGACGGATATTATTCCTACGCTCTGCCAAAGAACAGTCTTTGTGTAAACCTGGGCTTAGGCTTCTGGGACGGCACAAGCAAGCAGAGCATGAACCAGCAGACCTATGATTATTACTCCGCTATTCCCGGTGCTGTAACCGAGGTAATATCCGAGTATGAGCAGACCGATGCAGGCAAAACCGTAAAGATGTACGATGTAAAAATCGATTCCTACGCAAAGGTCGGTTTCGCAACTCAGCTCCTCACAGCCGCAGAGTTCGAACAGGCTATGGCATGGCAGGAGGAATCCGGTCATCAGCTGTTCTATCCTGTTATAGATGAAAAGAAAATCAAGAACCGTGCATACAAGAACAACCCGAATGTATGGTATTCCCATAACCCCAAGGGTGTTGCCGACAGAGATGAAAACGGTAACTTCATAGACATCTACAAGCGTGACAAAGAGGGCAATGTTCAGATGTATGTCTCCAAGATGAAGGGTGCACAGTACCAGTGCCGTGTACTTTACTCAGAGTGGTATTATTACCAGCATGGGGTTTACCCAAGCTTCCTCTTCGGCGCAGATAATTTCGGTTACGACATCTTCTCCCGTCTCGCCCTCGGCGCAAGACTTTCACTTATTCTCTCCATTTCCGTTGCTTCCATATCCCTTGTTATCGGTATTGTTATCGGTGCCCTTGAGGGTTACTACGGCGGATGGTTCGACCTTCTTTTTGAGAGAATCAAAGAAATACTTTGGGAGATTCCGACAGTTGTTTTCATGTCTCTCTTCCAGATTTACCTTGCAAGCAAGGTCGGTCCGATAGTAACACTGTTCTTCTGTTTCATATTCTTCAACTGGATAGGTACTTCTTCCACAGTTCGTGCCCAGTTCTACCGCTTCAAGGGTCAGGAATATGTTTTAGCCGCAAGAACTCTCGGTGCAAAGGACAGCAGAATCATCTTCAAGCACATTCTTCCGAATGCCGCAGGCTTCATCATCACAACATCCGTTCTTTCCATTCCGGGTGTTATCTTCACCGAAGCAAACATGACCTATCTCGGCATTGTAAACCTTCAGTCCAGCACACTTACATCCGTCGGTACTATGCTCAACAATGCACAGTCCGCACTTTCCACATATCCGCACGCAATCTTCTTCCCGGCCGCATTTATCGCAATATTACTTATTTGCTTCAATATCTTCGGTAACGGTTTAAGAGATGCATTCAACCCGAGCCTTCGTGGCGCAGAAGATTAAGGAGGTAACTTTATGGAAAACAAAATAGACGTAAGAAACCTCTCGATTTCCTTCCACACAGGTTCAGGTACGGTTAAGGCCGTAAGAGACATCAGCTTCTCCGTTGAAAAGGGTGAGACCCTCGCAATCGTAGGTGAGTCCGGTTCAGGTAAATCCGTTACAGCAAAGGCCATACTCGGCATACTGGCAAAGAACAGCATAGTCGAAGGCGGCGAGATTATCTATGACGGACAGGATCTCCTGAAGATAAGCGAAGAGGAATTCAACGAGCTTCGCGGCCATAAAATCTCCATGATTTATCAGGATCCGCTTTCATCCCTTGACCCTATCATGAAAATAGGCAAGCAGATGACAGAGGCAACAATCATCAACGGCAAGGTTGCAAAGAAGCACGGCAAAAAGAATTTCACTTCCAAAATTGCAGAGCTTAACACAGCAATGAAAGCCGCAGGAACAGACTCCGCAAAGGCTGACAAAATCACCTCAGAACTCACCTCCGTAATCGAGAACGGCAGTGCAAAAAGAGTTGCTTTTGTTCAGGCGAGAGAATACGCAGAGAGCGCATTATTCTCCTGCGAGCAGTTAATCACAGCCCAGAAGAAGGCAGACGAAAAGCTCATCGCTGAAGAGCTCTCTTTCCTCAAAGAAAGACTTGAGCTCTCCGTAAACGAAAATCTTTTCGATGCGGATACAGTAAAGAACTTAATCGCAAAGCTTCCTGAGAATGTAAGCGAAATCGAAAAATCCCTCGAAGATATTCTCGACAAGGCTCAGCCTGATTTCTACGCTTACAATACTGAAGCAAATACAGAAACAGCAAAGGCACTTAAATTCCAGTTTGAGCAGAACCTTCCGAAGAAGAAGGCCGCTGTTGAAGCTCTCGAAAAAGCTCTTCCTGTATTTAACAAAGCAGAGCTTAATCAGAATGAGTGCAAGACATCAGCAAACGAGACAAAGAAGCTCGTTCTCGATGCCATAGATAAGCTCACAGTAATCAAGGATTCCGCCGCATACACCTACGGTTCCACCATGGATGCCTCCATAGAGAGATATTTCAAGGGTGTTACAAAGAACCCGAAGGAACTCAGGAGGGTAGAGAAGGAAACAGCAAAGCGTGAGAAGCTCCTCGCCAAAAAGGGAGATGCTCCTGAGGTTATTCCTGCTGTACTTGTTGACCTTGAAATGACAAAGGGTACTATGCTCCGTGCTGTTGAAGAGGTAATCGAGAAATACTCCGCAGAGATTAACAATGCAAATGTCCATGATTTTGATGCCGAGGCAGTAAGACTCATCGAGTGGCTCGAAGAGCAGGCAGAGAGAATGAACTCCGTAGTCACCAAGAAATACGCTTACGACAAGGCAATCCGCATCATGGAAGATGTTGGTATTGCAGAGCCGAGAAAGCGTTTCGAGCAGTATCCGTTCGAGTTCTCCGGCGGTATGAGACAGCGTATTGTTATCGCCATCGCCATTGCCGCTAACCCTGACATTCTCATCTGCGACGAGCCTACAACAGCTCTCGATGTCACAATTCAGGCACAGATACTCGAACTTATAAATGACCTCAAGGCAAAGAGAAATCTTACAGTTATATTCATCACCCATGACCTCGGTGTTGTCGCAAACATTGCGGACAAGGTTGCTGTTATGTACGCGGGTAAAATTGTAGAGCACGGCACAGTAGATGATGTATTCTATGCACCTGCCCACCCATACACATGGGCTCTGCTTTCATCCATGCCAGACCTTGACACAGAAGACAGACTTGAGTCCATCCCTGGTACACCGCCTAACATGATTTACCCACCAAAGGGCGATGCATTTGCCGCAAGAAACAAGTATGCTCTTGCAATCGACCTCGAGCAGGAGCCACCGAAATTCAGAATTTCAGACACCCACTGGGCAGCAACATGGTTACTTCACCCGAAGGCACCAAAGGTTGAAATGCCGCAGATTATCAAAGACAGAATTGAACGCATGAAAGAAATGGATGCAAAGGAGGGCAACGCATAATGGATTATTCAAACAAAGAAGTACTCCTGAAAGTTGAACACCTCTGCCAGTATTTCGGCAATTTCAAGGCTGTCGATGATGTAAGCTTTGACATTCACAAAGGTGAGGTTTTCGGTCTTGTTGGCGAATCCGGCTGCGGTAAAACAACAACAGGCCGTTCCATCATAAGACTTTACAACTGCACATCCGGTAATGTGTGGTTCAAGGGGCAGAGAATCTGCGCAGGCACACTCTCTTACACCAATGCCGTCAAGAAGGCAAAGGAAGAAGCAGACGCAGAAATTGCAAAGCTTAAAGAAAGCGGAGCTTCCTCCGCAGAGATAAAAGCCGTTCAGGATAAGTTCAGGGCTTTTGTAGAAGAGCAGAAAAAAGAGGTTGCCGCCGCAAAGGACGACCACAAGAACTACAACAGGAAGTACAAGGCAAGAAGAAGCAAAGAGCTTAAGAGCGAGTACGAAGCAAAGTGCAATGCCGACAAGGCAAACGCAAAGCAGTACAAAGCAGAGCTCGATGCCCAGCTTAAGGACCTTAACAGAACAGACCTCGTCACAAGAATTCAGATGATTTATCAGGACCCTGTCGCATCCCTCGACCCGAGAATGACAGTTGCCGAAATCATCGCAGAGGGCCTTACAATTCAGGGAATCAAGGATAAGCAGTATATTCGTGAAAGAGTATATGAAGCCCTTGAAACAGTTGGTCTTGTCCGTGAGCATGCAGACCGTTACCCACACGAGTTCTCCGGTGGACAGAGACAGAGAATCGGCATTGCCCGTTCTCTTGTTATGAACCCTGACTTAATCATCGCCGACGAGCCTATTTCCGCTCTCGATGTTTCCATTCAGGCTTCTGTAATCAACCTGATGAACGACCTGAGAAAGCAGCTCGGTCTGACTATACTCTTCATCGCCCATGACCTTTCAGTCGTTAAGTACTTCTCCGACAGAATCGGTGTTATGTACTTCGGTAAAATGGTAGAGATGGCATCTTCCGAGGAGCTGTTCAAGCATCCTTTACATCCGTACACAAAGAGCCTTCTCTCTGCTATTCCTCTTCCTGATCCTCACTACGAGAAGAAGAGAAGAAGAATCCGCTATAACCCAACTCTTGCTCACGATTACAGCGTAGACAAGCCAAGCTTCAGAGAGATTGCTCCCGGACACTTTGTAAGCTGTAACGATGCAGAGTTCGAGCAGTACAGGAAAGAGATAGAGGGTTAAAAGATGTCCAAAAAAGCAAAATTAATCGCAGGAATAATCTCATTCGTTGTGGGTGCCATAATCGCAGTGGGAATATTCGTCTGGAGATATAACTACTACGCAGAGGCATTTGCACTCCTCAATCTTACCCTCGCAAAGCAGGATATCTACAAACTGATATCCGACGGATGCTTTGCATCGGGTGCGGTTCTCCTCTCAATATCCCTTCTGGGAACAGTAAGCAATCTCGGTGCATTCAACGGTATTCAGTACCTCGGAACCGTGCTTCGCACTAAGTTCTCAAGAAGTGCCACAAAAAGAACCGTCATGAGCTATTATGACTTTGTTCAGAAGAAAAACGCAAAGGCAAAGCTCTCTTTCAACTTCATGTTTTTCCCGGGTGCCTTCTATTTAGGACTCGCAGTTTTATTCACCATTCTTTTTTCATATTAAATCAAACAGCCGACCTCAGGTTTTGTGTTCCCTGAGGCCGGCTTTCTTTATGTCTTATTTTTTATAGTCAAAATCAGGAATGGAGTTCCATCTCTCACGGTAGTAGTGGGCGGCAAGCTTCGGCTTTCTGTCCCTTGTGAAAATGCCCTTCTTGTTGCCCTGAACTCGTACTATGCCCTGGGTTGTCATGAAGTCCGCAAAGTTCCAGACCTGCTCACCCATGACAAAGCTCATCTCATCAAATACTTTGCTGTAAACCTTGTAGTAGTCCACCTGATATTCCTCTGTAAACATTACAGGGGTTGTGTCGTGAAGACCCATAACGGTGTCGGCACCGAACTCTGTGAACATTACAGGCTTTCCGATTTTCTCCCAGCCGAGGAGTTCTTCTCTCAGGCCCTTCTCGGCACTCTCGAGGTCACCGCCCTTAATGTACCAGCCGTAATATCTGTTAAGGCAGATTACATCGCTGAGCAATCTGGAGACATCGATTTCCGGTGCATTCTGTGCCTGAACACTTACCATGGTTACAGGCCTTCTCTGTGGGTCAAGCTCCCTTGTAAGATCGAACAGCGGCTTGAAGTATCCATAGGCACCCTCACCTGTGCAGTCAGGCTCGTTGGCAACGCTCCACATTACAACGCAGGCATGGTTCTTGTCACGGTCTATTAAATCACGGATAACATCTCTGTGATGCTCGTGGGTTTTTACACCGTGCTCATCATAGGTTCCGATAGTCTTTCCGTGGAAGTTTGCACCGCCGCCGAAAAGCAGGTTGATACCTACGGCAGGGGTTTCATCTATTACGACAATGCCTTCTTCATCGCAGAGGCGCATCATTTCTTCGCTGTATGGGTAGTGGCTTGTTCTGAAGGAGTTTGCGCCCTGCCACTTCATCAGGCTTATATCCTTGGAGTTCATCGGCAGGTTTATACCACGGCCGTTAGGGAATGTATCCTCATGCTTGCCGTAACCCTTGAAATAGAACGGCTTTTCGTTGATGAGAAACTTTGTTCCGTCAATTCTGACGCTTCTGATGCCCTGTGGCATGCTGTAAACATCTTCACCGAAACGTACCCTAACTTCATAGAGATAAGGCTTTAAAGGCCACCAGAGCTTTACATTCTCCACATAGAGCTTGCCCTCTGCGCCTTTGCCCGTTGCAACTGCTTTGCCTTCTTTGTCGATGAGCTCGACTTTTACATCACCTTCACCGACAACATCAATCTTATAGTCAAGCTCGGCATCGGTTGTTCCGTCATCGTTAAAGATAACACACGGAACAACTGTAATGTCATCTATGTAATTATTCGGTGTGGTATAAATTCTTACCGGTCTTGTGATTCCGCAGTAATTGAAGAAATCAAAATTAGGGGAATTCTTGGTCTGCTTCTCGCTTATCTCGGCAGGACCACCCATACCGAACATATCTGAATTTGAAGGAGTACCGACAGGCAGAGTTGTGTAGTCTATCTTGTTATCAACGGCGATTGTAAGCAGGTTCTCGCCGTCTGATAAAAACTCGTTTATCTCCGCCTCAAAGGGAAGAAAACCGCCCTTGTGCTCGGTTACGAGCTTACCGTTGATAAACACCTTTGCCTGATGGGTTACGGCATCACAGCGAAGCACAACCCTCTGAGATTTCACGAAAGAGGGAAGTGAGAATTTTCTCTCATAAAGTACCCATCCGAAATGCTCACGGTATTTAAGACCGTCTTTGATATCATTGTAGGAAGAGGGAACAGGCATAGTCTCCGGGCAGGGGATACCTCCCTCATACCATTTCTCCTCAAGTCCTTTGTCACCCTCGAGGGTGAAGTTCCAAAGTCCGCTTAAATCACTAAGCAGACGGGATTCTGTCATAACAGGATAAAGCATAAATCCATACCTCACATATTTTATTGATAGGTTTATTTTAGCACCAATATCTTACCCCGACAACACGAATATCATAATTTACAAAACAGTCATAAATGCGAAACAGCGGACAGTCACAAAGACCGTCCGCTGTCATTTTGTATAGTTTTTTATGAATTGATAGCTTCCTCGAAAATCTTAAGTCCTGCATCAATATCCTCATAGGAGATATTGAGAGGAGGGAGGAAACGGCACATGTCACCCTTTGCTGTAAGGATGAGCAGGCCTTTTTCTATGCACTTGTCCATGATGGTGTGGGCATCCATACCGTTTTCAACCTTGATACCGATAATCATGCCCTGGCCTCTTACGAAGCTTACCTTATCCATGGCATTAAGCTTTTCTGTGATATAAGCGCCCTTCTCCTGTACGGACTTTAAGAAAGCCTCGTCAGCTACTGTGTTGACAATCTCAACAGCACCTGCACATACAACAGGGTTGCCGCCGAATGTAGATCCGTTATCGGATGGAACAAATATATCCTTAAGCTTCTCGCTTACAAGGCAGGCACCGATAGGAAGTCCGCCGGCAAGGCCCTTTGCGCTTGTTGCTACATCAGGGAGTATATCCGCAGACTGGTAGGAGTAGAAGTAACCTGTTCTGCCTACACCTGTCTGAACCTCATCCATAATCATGAGAATATCCTTCTCATCACAGAGGGCTCTTACAGCCTGAAGGTACTCTTTAGCCATTGGAATAACTCCGCCTTCGCCCTGAACTCCCTCGAGCATAACTGCGCATACATCGTCGGTAATAGCGTTCTTTAATGCCTCGATGTCATTGCCCTCAACATGGAGGAAACCATCTGTGAGAGGGAGGAAGGTCCGGTGGAAAACATCCTGACCTGTTGCGGCCAGAGTTGTGAGAGTTCTGCCGTGGAAGGAGTTTACAAGAGTGATAATCTTCCACTTACCCTTTGCTGCGCCGGACTTTCTTGCAATCTTGATGGCACACTCGTTAGCCTCGGCACCGCTGTTGCAGAAGAACGCTCTGCTCATTCCTGCGGCCTTTGTGAGCTTCTCTGCGAGCTCTGTGCAGTTATCGTTGATGTAGTAGTTACATACATGCTGAACATTCTTAAGCTGTGCTGTAACCGCATTTACCCAGTTATCCGGGCAATAACCCAAAACATTTACACCGATACCGGATGTAAAATCGATGTATTTCTTTCCGTCATAGTCCTCGGCGATTGAACCCTTGCCACTCTTAATGGCAACAGGCGCACGGCCGTAGGAGTGCAGGAGGTATTCGTCATCCTGCGCTTTGAGTTTATCGTAAATCATTTTCTTTCTCCCTTTATCAATAGAACATTGTTCCGATACCTTCGTCTGTAAAGAGCTCGACGAGGATAGAATGCGGCTCACGGCCATCAATGATATGGGCTCTGTGAACGCCGCCCTTTACGGCATCTACACAGCAGTCAATCTTCGGAATCATACCGCCGGAGATTACGCCCTCTTTCTTGAGCTTTGAAACCTCAGAGAGTTTAACAACAGGAATGAGAGTGTTCTCATCGTCCTTATCTCTTAAGAGACCTCTTATGTCAGTCATGAGGATGAGCTTTCTTGCGCCGACCTTCTCTGCAATCTTTGCAGCGGCAACATCGGCATTGATATTGTAAACCTCGCCGTTGTCACCTGTTGCGATTGTGGAAACAACAGGAATATAACCCTTCTCGGCTGTATCCTTGAGAATGTCTGCGTTAACCTCACGGATTTCACCGACGAAGCCTAAATCTTCGCTTAACTTGTCAGCCTTGAGGAGAGAACCGTCTGCACCGCAGAGACCGACAGCCTTACCGCCGTTGCGCTCGATGAGATGAACAAGGTCCTTATTAACCTTACCTGCGAGAACCTGCTGAACTATGTCCATGGTCTCCTGGTCGGTGTATCTCATGCCGTTTACGAACTTGCTCTCCTTGTTGATTTTCTTGAGCATGGCATTGATCTCAGGTCCGCCGCCGTGAACGAGAATAACATTGATACCTACCAACTGCATAAGGATGAGATCCTTGATAACAGCATCCTTCAGCTCGGCATTTATCATGGCGTTACCGCCGTACTTAACAACGATGGTCTTTCCCACATATCTCTTGATATAAGGGAGAGCCTGAACGAGAATATGAGCTCTATCTGAATTTGAAACATTTGTATTCATAATATACTCCCTTCTTTCGACCTGATATATCAGCTTCTGTAGTCGCCGTTGATTTTTACATAATCGTAAGTGAGGTCACAGCCGAATGCTGTTGCCTCCTCGGTACCTTCGTTCATGTTTACATATACGCAGACCTCGTCCTCTTTGAGTATTTTGAGTGCGAAATCTTCGTCAAAGTCGAGCGGAACACCCTTGTGGAAAACTTCAACAGAACCTGCTTCACCCTGAATGAACATCTCTACATCTTCCTGATTGAAGATGGATCCGCTGTAACCCATAGCGCACAGAAAACGGCCGAAGTTTGCATCACAGCCAAAAATAGCTGCCTTGGAGAGGTTGCTTCCTACAATGGCTCTTGCGAGAGTTCTTGCATCGTCCTTTGTCTTTGCGTTTACAACATGAGCCTCAAAGAGCTTTGTTGCGCCCTCACCGTCACCTGCCATCTTTCTGGAGAGGTAACGGCATACATAGAAGAGAGCCTCGAAGAAGGTGTTGTAATCGTCGCCCTCTGCTGTAATCTCGTCATTACCTGCGAGACCGTTTGCCATAAAGATAAGGCTGTCGTTTGTGGATGTATCACCGTCAACTGTAATCATGTTGAAAGTATCCTTGATAACATCGCTTAAAGCCTTCTGAGCCATCTCTTTGCTTATCTTAAGGTCTGTTGTGAGGAAGCCGAGCATGGTGCACATGTTAGGGTGAATCATGCCGGAACCCTTTGCCATGCCGCCGAGGGTAACTGTCTTGCCGCCAATCTCGAAAGTAACGGCAATCTCCTTGTTGATTGTGTCTGTTGTCATGATAGCCTTTGAAGCGGCAGTTCCTGCCTCTAAACTCTCATCGAGAGTTTCTGCCATCATGTTTACACCGTTTACAAGCTTATCAACAGGTAACTGCATACCGATAACACCTGTGGATGCTACCGCAACACCCTCATAAGGAACACCGAGGGCATTTTCAACAGCCTTTGCTGTTGCTTCGCAGGCATCGAAACCTTCTTTGCCTGTGCATGCGTTTGCAATACCTGAGTTGATAACAACAGCATGCATAGGAGCATCGGATTTTACAATCTGCATATCCCACTGAACACATGCGGCCTTAACTACATTTGATGTAAATGTACCTGCTGAAACACATGGAGTCCTGGAATAAACCATTGCCATGTCTGTTCTGTTTTTATATTTGATATTGGCCTCACAGCTCGCAGCGGCAAAACCCTGAGCGGCTGTAACACCACCTGTAATCTGTTTCATTTTATATCACCTTTGTAATATGTTCTTCTGTAATTTTAGAAAGAGCGCGGGGAGTAATATCTCCCTGATAAACTCACATCAGAAGGTCCGGCTCAAATCGCTTCGACTCTTGAGCCTGTCTTCTTTTGTTGAGCTTCGCTCTGTTTCCTTCTGAATTTTTCAGACATTGAATTTGCCCCGGACTCTGCCCGGACCCGCAAACTTTTCTATAAAAGTTTGACAAAAGCTTTATATCAGAATGCCGGTGGAACGAAATCAAGTCCTGTCTTTTCATCGAGGCCGAAGATGATATTCATGTTCTGAACAGCCTGACCTGCGGCACCCTTTACCATGTTATCTATGGCACTGATTGCAATGAGCAAACCGTTTTCCCAGTCGAAGAAAAGGGAAACATCGCAGAAGTTTGTGTACTTGATGTTGTGAATATCAGCACACTTTCCCTTTGGGAGAAGTCTTACGAAAAACTCGTTATCGTAAGCCTCGTGATATGCGTTCCAGAACTGCTCCTCTGTAACACCCTCTGTCATCTTTGCATAGCATGTTGCGAGGATACCACGGTTAACAGGGAGGAGGTGAGGAACGAAAGTAACCTTTACATCTTCGCCTGTAATCTTGGAGAGTGTCTGGTTAATCTCAGGGCCGTGTCTGTGGTTTGCAACCTTGTAAGCATAGAAACCCTCGTTGAGGTCAGGGTAGTGGTTGCCCTGAGTAGGCTTTCTGCCTGCACCTGTAACACCGCTCTTGCAGTCGGCAATGATGCCCTCTGTGCTGATTAAACCTGCCTTGAGTGCAGGAGCAAGAGCAAGAGGAACCGCTGTTGTGTAACAGCCCGGGTTTGCAACAATAGTCTTACCCTTGATGTATTCTCTGAAAAGTTCAGGCTGACCGTAAACAGCCTTCTCGTGAAGTGCCTTATCTGTGAAGGATGGTCCGTACCACTTCTTGTAAACCTCCTCGTCCTTGAGACGGAAGTCTGCACCGAAGTCGATGAACTTCTTACCTGCCTTGTCGCACTTTGCGGCAAGCTCCTGAGAGAGACCGTGAGGCAGAGCGGCAAAAACAACGTCACTCTTCTCGATAACCTCGTCCTCGTTTACGAGAACCTTGTCAATCATCTCTCTGTAAGCTGGGTAAACCTCTGAGAGTTCCTGACCCTCAAAGCTTACGGAGCTGATAGCTGTGAGTTCAGCCTCCGGATGGGAGTATATAATTCTGCAGAGCTCTGCGCCTGCATAACCTGTGGCGCCAACTACGCCAACCTTAATCTTTGCCATATTCTTTCTCTCCGTTATATATTAAAAAATTATAAAGTCTTTACCAGATCCTGTACTCTCTTTGCCTGAGCCATTACATTCTTCGGAGCAGGTCCGCCGAGAACTGTTCTGTCGTTTACGCACTTCTCGAGGTTGATTGCTGTGAATACACCTTCATCAAACTCAGGGCATATCTTCTGATACTCCTCAAGCGGAAGCTCCTCAAGGGTGAGGCCCTTCTCAATGCAGAGGGCAACAAGCTCACCTGTGATTTTATATGCATCTCTGAAAGGAACATTCTTGTTTGCTACGAGGTAGTCTGCACAGTCTGTTGCGTTGATGAATCCGCCTGCAGCTGCCTTTCTCATGTTCTTCTTGAGAACTGTCATTGTGCCTACCATAGGAATGAGCGGAGTAAGGCAGAGCTTTAATGTATCGACTGCATCGAATACAGCTTCCTTATCCTCCTGCATATCCTTGTTATAAGCAAGTGGAAGGCCCTTCATCATTGTTAAGAGAGCCATGAGGTCACCGAATACTCTGCCGCTCTTGCCACGGATGAGCTCTGCGAGGTCAGGATTCTTCTTCTGCGGCATGATGGAGGAACCTGTGGAGAACGCATCGTCAAGCTCTATGAACTTGAACTCCCATGAACACCACATTACAAGCTCTTCACAGAATCTTGAGAGGTGAACCATAGTGAGGGAAACAGCAAAAGCAATCTCTGCACAGAAGTCTCTGTCTGAAACACCGTCAAGGCTGTTCTGAGTAGGACCCTTGAATCCTAAAAGGGAAGCTGTGAGCTCTCTGTCGAGGGGGTATGTTGTACCTGCTAAAGCACCGGAACCGAGTGGGCAGAAGTCCATTCTGTCCTTTGCATCCTTTAAGCGGTCAATGTCACGAAGGAGCATCTCGCAGTAGGCAAGAAGATGATGTCCGAAAGTAACCGGCTGAGCTCTCTGAAGATGAGTGTAGCCCGGCATTACTGTGTCGTAATACTCCTCAGCCTTGCTTGCGAGCATTGCTACGAGGTCCTTGAGCTGAGATACAAGACCGTCAATCTCAGGCTTTAATGTAAGTCTGATATCAAGGGCAACCTGATCGTTTCTGGAACGGGCTGTGTGAAGTCTCTTACCTGTCTGGCCGATGCGCTCTGTGAGCTCGCCTTCTATAAATGTATGGATATCCTCGGCATCGGGATCGATTGTGAGTGTACCGTCTATGATATCCTGCTTGATTTTCTTAAGTTCTGCGATAATTTTCTCGCTCTCTGCGAGTTCGATTATTCCCTGCCTGCCGAGCATTGTGGCATGGGCAATTGAACCCTCTATATCCTCCTTGAACATACGGGAATCGAAGCTGATGGAGGAGTTAAAGTCGTTGGTTTCGGGTGCGGCTTCCTTTGAGAAGCGTCCTTTCCAGAGTTTCATAATATCTTCCTTTCTATTTCAAATGACGGACATAAAAACTATGCCCGTCAGTGTGGTTTCACAAATACAGCGAATCTGAAATTTGACAATAATACACCGTCAGAATTTCACCGCAGATATAATTATACACTTCTTTTTGAAAAATTCAAGTACAATTTGAATATTTATGCAGTAATTATGCACTCAACTTGCATATTCGACTGTATATTCATTCAAAAATGCATATTATGCGGTTTTATGCACCATATTATGTTTATTATTCATTTATTCTTCGTCTTCTTCCGGTTCTTCCGGAGGATTTGTGAGGAATTCCTTACACTTACCGTAGAGCTTTGGATCAAGGGAAGCTTTCATGAGAAGTCCCTCGGCAACATATTCTTCACTTATAACAGTACCGTCACGGCGAATCTCTGCGGCAAGTCCGCTCTTTGCGAATGGGAGAAGTATTTCAACCTCTATATTCTTCTCCGGCAGAGCATCTTCGACAGCCTGTAAAAGCTCATCTATGCCTTCACCCTTTAAGGCAGATATTCTTACGGCACCGTGCATTCTCGGAGCGTTGTCCAGCTTCTCCTCGGTATCCACCTTATCCCATTTATTAAGTACAGGAATAATCGGTCTGTCCTCACTGCCGAGATCATGGAGTATCTCCGCAGTTACATCCAGGTGAACCTGTGCTTCGGGGGAGCTCGCATCGCATACATTTAATATAATGTCCGCTGTTGCCGCCTGCTCAAGGGTGGACTTGAACGCCTCAACAAGGTGATGAGGCAGTCTTCTTACAAGACCGACCGTATCTATAAGCATAATGTTCTTTCCGCATGGAAGCTTTAATGCTCTCGCTGTCGGGTCAAGTGTGGCGAACAGTTTGTCCTCTGCGAGAACACCTGCATCTGTCAGGAAGTTCATGAGGGTGGATTTACCTGCATTGGTATAACCGACAAGGGCGCATGTGATTGTTCCGTTCTTCTGACGGCGGCGGTTAATCTCCGCACGGTTCTTTTCAACATCCTGTAAAGCCTCTTTGAGGTTTTCTATTCTTCTGCGTATGTGACGGCGGTCTGTCTCCAGCTTGCTTTCACCGGGGCCTCTTGTACCGATACCGCCGCCAAGTCTTGAGAGGGCGGTGCCTCGGCCTGTAAGTCTTGGCATCATATATCTGAGCTGCGCGATTTCAACCTGAAGTTTGCCTTCCTTTGTCTTTGCTCTTAAGGCGAATATATCAAGGATAAGCATGGTGCGGTCGATTATTCTCACACCTGTGGCATCTTCAAGGTTACGAATCTGAATAGGGGTGAGTTCCCTGTCGAATATTATTACATCTATATCGTTGTTCTGTGCAAACTGGGCAATTTCCTCAACCATACCTGTACCTACACAGGTTCCTGTTTTTACGGAATCACGCTTCTGAATTTTTGTGGCAATCGGCTCCGCTCCGGCACTTTTGGCAAGTTCCCAGAGCTCATCCATGCTGGACTGAGCGTCGAAATCTCCGGTATCCACACCGACGAGAAGGGCTCTCTCCGGCTTTATCTCGTTAATATATAAGTTATCAGCCATATTATGTCCTCTCTTTCTCATAAATCTAAAACATTATACCATAAACCCGCTGTAATAAAGTACAAAAATTTGCAGAAAATTTCGGTGTTCAAACATTTTTCACAAATTCATTATGAAGTTTTTGTTGACATTTTCTTACCCGAGTGATAATATAGTTAGCGAAACTAATTACATTTCTTAACAGTTAATAATTCTTAATTATTTAAGACAGTCAGGAGGGATAGAATTGTCAGAATTTTCTCAGCAGCTCAGTGACAGACTGAGCGAAGTATATCTGTATGTATCCCGACTTGAAGAAACCGCTCTGAGCAAAAGCGGTGTTGGCCTCACTTTAAGTGAGCTTCACCTCCTGGGTTTCATTTATAACTTTGAGAATGCCTGCGGTGTTGGCGAAGGTATAAAGGTAAGTGAAATTGCCGACGGCATGAACATTGCCCGTCCAAGCGCAACGGTAGCAGTAAAAAAACTCGCATCAAAAGGTTATGTAAAAAAACAGAGCGACTTAATTGACGGTCGAGTTACCACAGTAACCCTGACCACCATAGGCAGAAAGGTATATAACCTTCAGCGTGGTTACCAGAGCGCAGTAGTCGAAAAGCTTGAGAAGGAATTCAACGAAGATGACAAGAGAATTCTTTTAAGAGCAATATCCCGACTCAGCGACTACTTCAAGACATTCAAAAAACAGTAATTTTTATTTTTCAACAAAAGGATATTATTATGAATTTCAAAGTACTTGGAACAGGCAGTTACATTCCGCCTAGAGTTGTAACAAACGATGAACTCGCTACAATGATGGACACAAGTGACGAAGCAGTAATGAAGCTCGTCGGTATTAAGGAAAGACACGTTTCCGTAAACGAGACAACATCTCAGATGGGTGTTAATGCAGCAAAGGCCGCTCTCGAAAACAGCGGAGTAAAGGCTGAGGATCTCGACCTTATTCTTTGCGTAACAATGACAGCCGAATATGCAAACCCGGGTATCGGCGCTCTTATTCAGCGTGACATCGGTGCAAAATGCCCTGCAATGGACATCGGCGGTGTAGCATGCACAGGTTTCGTATATCTTCTCGAAACAGCGGCTTCCTTTATCGCAACAGGCAAGTATAAGAAGGTTCTCCTCGTAGCAAGTGAGAGACTTTCAGACGTAACAGACTGGTCAGACAGAAACACAGCCATCATCTTCTCCGACGGTGCAGGTGCAATGGTTGTTTCCGATGAAGAGGATAATCTCCTCTCAAGCAAGGTTAACACCTTCGGCGATGACGAGGTTATCGTTGTTCCGAACAAGAGCGGTAAGAGCCCATTCTGGGAAGGCAAGGTTGAAGAGAACGGCTTCATTTTCATGAACGGCAAGAAGACCTACCGTTTCGCTATTGCTCAGATGTCCGATACCATCAACGAAATGATGGCAGAGTGCAATCTTAAGGATGAGGACATCAAGTGGGTTGTTCCTCACCAGGCAAACATCAGAATCATCAACGAGGCAATGAGAAAGGTTGACATCAGCGATGAGAAGTTCAAAACTTCCATTGAAAGATACGGCAACAACTCCAGCGCATGCATTCCGATTCTCATCGATGAGATGAACAGAAACGGAGAGCTCGAGAGAGGCGACAAGATTGTTCTCGTAGCATTCGGCGGTGGTCTCCACAGCGGCGGAGCCATCCTCAGATGGTAATTTGTTAAGGAGTTATAGATTATGATTAAAACACCTTTATGTGATTTACTCGGAATTGAATATCCGATTTTCCAGGGCGGTATGGCATGGATTTCCGACGGAAAGCTCGCCGGTGCCGTTTCTGAGGCAGGCGGTCTCGGAATTATCTCCGCTATGAACGCAGATGCAGATTATTTAAGAGAGCAGATTAAAATTGCAAGAGAGATTACAAAGAAGCCTTTCGGCGTAAACGTAATGCTCATGAGCCCACATGTTGCTGAGGTTGCTCAGGTTCTCGCAGAAGAGAAGGTAGCGGTTATCACAACAGGTGCAGGCAACCCTGCAAAGTACATGCCAATGTGGCTTGAGGCAGGCATCAAGGTTATTCCTGTTGTTGCAAGCACAGGCATGGCAAAGCTCTGCCAGAAGGCAGGTGCCACAGCAGTTATCGCCGAGGGTAACGAATCTGGCGGTCACATCGGTGAAACAAACACACTTCCACTCGTTCCTCAGGTTGTAGATACCGTTGACATTCCTGTTCTCGCAGCAGGCGGTATCGCAGACGGCAGAGGCGTAGCCGCAGCATTCATGCTCGGTGCGGTTGGTGTTCAGCTCGGAACACGTTTCCTCGTAGCAAAGGAGTGCGGTGTTCACGAGAATTACAAAAAGAAGGTTCTCAAGGCAGGCGACAGATCCACAATCTCCACAGGTAAGAGACTCGGTCACCCTGTAAGAAGCATCGAGAACCAGTTCTCCAAGGGTTATTTCAAGGCAGAATACTCCACAATGCCTGACGATGAGCTCGAACAGCTCGCAGCAGGTGCATTATACAAGGCCGCTATCCTCGGCGATGAGAAGCAGGGCTGCTTCCTCGCAGGTCAGGTTGCAGGCATGGTAAACAAAGAGCAGACATCTGAGGAAATCATCAAGGAGATTTTCGCAGAGGCTGAAGAGGTACTGAAAGGAGCTACAAAATGGCTAATATAGCATTCGTTTTCGCAGGACAGGGTTCACAGTATGAGGGCATGGGTAAGACCCTCTGTGAAAAGAGCGCAGCGGCAAGAGAAGTTTTCGAGATTGCCGACAAGGTAAGACCGGGCACAAGCGAGCAGTGCTTCACAGCACCTCTCTCCGAGCTTTCCATCACAAAGAACACACAGCCTTGCCTTTATAATGTTGACCTCGCATGTGCAGAGGCTTTAAGAGAGAACGGCATCGTTCCTCAGGCAGTTGCAGGCTTCTCCCTCGGTGAGATTGCCGCAATCACATTCTCCGGCGTAGTAAGCAAAGAGGACGGCATGAAGATCGTTACAAAGAGAGGTCTTCTCATGCAGGATGCAGCCGAGAAGGTAGACAGCGCAATGGCTGCTGTTCTCAAGCTCACAAACGAGCAGGTTGAGGAAATCTGCGAGAAGTATGAGCATGTTTACCCTGTAAACTACAACTGCCCTGGCCAGCTCGTTGTTGCAGGTCTCAAGGATGAAATCAATGCATTCGCTGAGGATGTAGCCGCAGTAAAGGGCAGAGCAAAGGTTCTCAACGTAAGCGGTGGTTTCCACTCCCCATTCATGGCAGAGGCTGCTGAGGGTCTCTTCGAGGAGCTCAGGAACTACGAGCTCAAGCTCCCTGAGATTCCAACTTACTCCAACTACAGCGCAAAGGCATACAGCGCAGGCGACGATCTTTCCTATTTCCTCATGAATCAGGTTAAGAGCCCTGTAAGATGGCAGGAAATCGTAGAGAACATGATTGAGAGCGGCATCGATACTTTCATCGAGTGCGGTGCAGGCAAGACTCTTTCCGGTCTCATCAAGAAAATTAACAAAGATGTAACAGTATATAACGTTCAGGATGCAGAGAGCCTCGAAAGTGTTCTCGCTGAACTCAAGGCATAATAAGGAGATTTACAATGTTTAATTTTACAGATAAAGTAGCAATCGTAACAGGTGCTTCCAGCGGTATCGGCAAGCAGACAGCTCTTCAGCTCGCTCAGGGCGGTGCTGATGTAGCAATCCTCTTCGTAGGTCCAAGAGAAGGCGCAGACGATGCAGTAGCTCAGATTGAGGCTATGGGCAGAAAGGCTGTTGCTTATGAGTGCAACGTTGCGGATTACGATGCTGCAATCGCTTGTGTAGAAGAGGTTAAGAAGGAGTTCGGCAGAGTTGATATCCTCGTAAACAACGCAGGTATCACAAGAGACAACCTCGTTCTCAAGATGACAGAGGCTGACTGGGATGCTGTTATCGACATCAACCTCAAGGGCGCATTCAACATGATTAAAGGCTGCTACAGAATCTTCACACGTCAGAGAAGCGGCAGAATCGTAAACACAGCTTCCGTTTCCGGCATCATGGGTAACCCCGGTCAGGCAAACTATTCCGCTTCCAAGGCAGGTCTCATCGGTCTCACAAAGACTCTCGCAAAAGAGCTTGCAGGCAGAAACGTAACATGCAACGCTGTTGCACCGGGCTTCATTCACACACCAATGACAGTAAGCTTCGACGAGAACACACCACTCGTTCAGGCTATTCCTCTCGGCAAGATGGGCGATCCTGAGGACGTTGCAAACGCAATCTGCTTCCTCGCTTCCGATGAGGCAAAGTACATCACAGGCGAAGTTATCCGTGTTGACGGCGGCCTCGCAATGTAATCCGGCTCATAAAACTTACTAATATAGAAAGTGGATATAAATATGAACAGAGTAGTAGTAACAGGCATGGGAATCATTTCCCCAATCGGTAACAACGTAGAGGAGTTCTGGAACGGACTCAAGTCCGGTAAGAACGGTATCGGCTACATCACAAAGATTGACACAGAGAACCTCGACATCAAAATTGCTGCAGAGGTTAAAGACTTCGACGCAACTGCTTACATGAAGAAGGCAGAGGCAAGAAAGATGGATATGTTCACACAGTACGGCATTGCAGCCGCTGTTCAGGCTATGGAACAGTCCGGTCTTTCCACAGCAGAGGACGGCAACATTGAGGCAGGTCGTCTCGGCGTTTACTTCGGTTCCGGTATCGGCGGAATTCAGACTTTCGTTGCAGAGCAGACAAAGGTCGGCGAGAAGGGTCCTAACAAGGTTTCTCCATTCTTCATTCCTATGATGATCTCCAACATGTGTGCAGGTCAGATTGCCATCAGATTCGGCGCCAAGGGCTCCGCTCTTCCAATGGTTACAGCATGCGCAACATCCAACAATACAATCGGTGAAGCTTACAGAGCAATCAAGCACGGCTATGCAGATGCCATCATCGCAGGTGGTTCCGAGGCAGCTATCACACCAATCTCCGTTGCAGGTTTCGCTAACATGAAGGCACTCTCCACAAAGAACGACCCAGAGACAGCTTGCTGCCCATTCGATGTAGACCGTGACGGTTTCATCATGGGTGAGGGTGCAGGTGCAGTTGTTCTCGAGAGCCTCGACCACGCTCTCGCAAGAGGCGCAAACATCCTCGCAGAGGTTGTAGGTTACGGCTCCACATGCGACGCTCACCACATCACAGCTCCGGACCCAACAGGTGAGGGCGGTGCAGAGGCTATGAGACTTGCTCTTGCTGAGGCTAACATGCCAGATGAGGACAAGATCTACATCAACGCTCACGGCACAAGCACACCACTCAACGATGCAGGCGAGACAAAGGTTATCAAGCTTGCCCTCGGTGAGGAGAGAGCAAAGAAGGCTATCGTAAGCTCCACAAAGTCCATGACAGGTCACATGCTCGGTGCGGCAGGTGCAGCAGAGGCTATCGCTTCCGTTCTCGCACTTCAGAACCAGACAGTACCACCGACAATCCACCTCAACAACCAGGCTCCTGAGTGCGACCTCGACTGCTGCCCTAACGTAGCAAGAGAGACAGAGATTAACCTCGCTCTCTCCAACGGCCTCGGCTTCGGCGGTCACAACGCATGTATCGCTCTTAAGAGATACAACTGAGAGGTATCATAATGAACAGAGAAGAAATAAAGAAGATAATTCCGCACAGAGAGCCAATGCTCCTTGTTGACGAGGTTGAACTCGTTGACGGCGAGGCTCACGGCAAAATCAAAATCACAGGTGATG
>JAUNDK010000098.1 GCA_030526115.1 Clostridia bacterium | reverse complement strand
TATAACAGCAGGTTTGTCTTCAGCATATGTAACGCCGAACCACTTGTCGTTTGTCTCAAGAACCTTAACCTTTGTCTCGTTTTTCTCAAGAAGATCACCGATGATGATAGGGAGAAGGTACTCGGCCTTGAGTGGGTTGGAAGGAACAGTATTCTCGAAGAATTCCTTGAACTTAACTTCAAGAGTATTCATGAACTCAGGTGTAAGACCCCAGAAGTTCATGGAAACATAGGAGTCGGCATCAACTTCTTCACCGTTTACAGCCGCACCGGTTGCTGTCTTAACAATATCGCTTGTCTCAACAACCTCTGTGAGGTAAGAGTTTTCGTCAACCTTGCAGATACCTCTTGTGACACCGCCGTTTTCAGAGAGGGTATTCTTAAGAATAAATCCTGCCATGCAGAAATCCTTTTCTCCTGAAACAAGATAGTCATGAAGCTGCTTGAAAGCCTCTTTTCCGTAGTAGTCGTCAGCATTGATTACGCAGAATGGGCAGTCAATAGCATCCTTTGCGGCAAGAACAGCCTGACCTGTACCCCAGGGCTTGCTTCTTCCTTCCGGAACTTTACCCGGAACATTGTAAAGATCCTGGAATCCGTATGCTACCTCAACATTATTTGCTGCGCAGACAGCTTCAATTCTGTCACCGATAGCTTCTCTGAAGTCCTTTTCAATGTCTTTTCTTATAACGAATACAATCTTATTGAAACCTGCTGCGATAGCATCATGAATTGAATAGTCCATAATGATGTGGCCGGAATTATCAACAGCGGCAAGCTGCTTTATTCCACCGCCAAAACGGCTTCCGATACCGGCAGCCATAACGAGTAAAGCTGTTTTCATAGTATTAGCTCCTGTTATTAATAAAATAGTATTGTAATTATATCATAGTGACCTTTAAAAGTAAACAAAAAGGACGGAGGCAAATGCCGTCCGTCCAAGAATTATCAGAATACGCAATACTTTGACATATAGTCATCCATGAGTGGGAGAATATCCTCATATGTGCCCTGAGAAACAAGGTACTCTCTGATATCCTCAACAGTAACAAGAGCATGAACCTGAAGGCCGAATTCCTCCTGAACTTCCATGATTGCAGTCTTGCCAGGAACCTGACCAACCTCACAGCGGTTAACACTGATGAACATATGCTCAACCTTTACATCGCCACAGCCCTTGAGGATAGGCATAACCTCACGAATAGCTGTACCTGCTGTAATAACGTCCTCGATGATAATGAGTCTGTCGCCGTCAACAGGCTTGTAACCGATGAGTGAACCGCCCTCGCCGTGGTCTTTTTCTTCCTTACGGTTGAAGAAGTATGGCTTGCTGATCTCATAGTTGTTGTAAAGTGCGGCTGCACAGCTTGTAGCAAGCGGAATACCCTTGTATGCAGGGCCGAACATAGCATCGAACTCGTCACCGATTGTTTCCTTAACGAGCTTTGCGTAGTAACCACCGAGCTTGGCAATCTGCTCACCTGTCTTATAGTTACCTGTGTTTACAAAGTAAGGAGTGTTTCTGCCGCTCTTTGTAACAAAGTTGCCGAAACGGAGAACATCAGCGCTCATCATAAATTCAATAAATTCTTTTTTTGTCTGTGTAAGCATTGGACTTTCCTCCTGATAAACTTAATCTAAGTGAATATTATCACAAATGAACTCCATTATCAACATCCAACAATAAAAAGTCAAAATGATTGTATTTTATTTCATTTTATCATATAATTATTGTATATATCTTTATGAAAGAGGAATTTATCATGAAATTTATAGATATGCACTGTGACACACTCATGAAGCTGTTGTTTAACCCTGAGGTAAACACAAATCTTTTCTCAGCACCTGAGTGCAGTGTCGATTTTGATAAAATGAAGAGAGGCGACCAGCTCGCACAGTTCTTTGCGGTTTTCCTTCCTCCAAGACAGTATTTTGATCATGAGGGAAAATCAGACATTACCGATGAAATGTATATCGCAGAGATGCGTAAAATACTTCTCACAAATGTTGAGAAGTATAACGATATTATTGCCATGGCGTATTCTGCAGAAGATGTTGAGAAAAACCTCGCCAATGGCAAAATGAGTGCAATCCTCACAATGGAAGAGGGCAGAGCCGTAGACGGCAAGATGGAGAATATCAAGCGTTTTTACGATGACGGCTTCAGAGCCATTGCATTAACATGGAATTTTGTGAACTGCTTCGGTTCACCTAATTCAACCGACGAAAGCATTATGAAAGCAGGACTTACACCATTTGGAAAAGAAGCTGTCGAGTATATGCAGACACTTGGTATGCTTGTGGATGTTTCTCACCTCTCAGAGGGTGGCTTCTGGGATGTTGTGGATGTATGCAAAAAGCCGTTCATTGCATCTCACTCAAACTGCCGTGCTCTTTCATCCCACCAGAGAAACCTCTGGGATGAGCAGATAAAGGCTCTTGCAAACAAAGGCGGCGTTTCCGGTATCAATTTTGCACCTGCTTTCCTTAACGCAGATCAGAACGACGAACACTCTACAGCGGCGGCTATGGCAAAGCACATTCTCCACTTTATCAATGTGGGTGGAATTGAGTGTGTCGGTATGGGTACAGACTTTGACGGTATAGGCGGAAAGCTTGAAATAGCGGATTCCTCCATGATGGGTATGCTTGTTGATGAACTTGCAAAGAACGGACTTTCCGAAGATATGATAGAAAAGGTATTTTACAAGAATGTTCTCAGAGTTATGAGAGACGCATTATAAGAGGTGAACAAATGGAACTTTATGATATTGCGATAATAGGAGCAGGTCCTGCGGGACTTGCCGCAGGAATATACGGTGCAAGGGCTGAGCTTAAAACTGTAATAATTGAGAAACTCGCCGCAGGCGGTCAGATGGCAACAACCTCAGAGATTGCAAACTATCCCGGTTTTCCGAACCCGGTTGACGCCAAGGAACTCGCAGAGAACATGCGCCTTCAGGCAGAAAACCTCGGTGTTGAGTTTATTTCAAAGGGTGTGACAAAAATCAGCATCGATGAAAACAGCAATAAGGTTCTCTCAAACAGAAGAGGCGATATTGTAACAGCCAAGACACTCATCCTTGCCCTCGGTGCAGAGCCCAAAAAGCTTAACATTCCCGGCGAGATGGAGCATGTCGGTGCAGGTGTATCATATTGTGCAGTATGCGATGGATCTTTCTTCAAGGATAAGGTATGTGCGGTTGTCGGTGGCGGAGATACAGCTGCTGCAGACGCGGTTTACCTTGCAAAAGTCTGCAAGAAGGTTTATCTCATTCACAGAAGAGACGAGCTTCGCGCCGCAAAGACATATTATACAGAGCTTTCAAAGCTTCCGAATGTTGAATTTGTCTGGGACAGCGTTGTAGAGGAGATAAAGGGACAGTTCAAGGTAACTTCATGTGCTGTAAAGAATGTGAAAACCGGAGAGAGCTCAGAGCTTGAAATTGACGGCATTTTCATTGCCGTAGGAACAGACCCTGTCACAAAGCTTGCAGAGGGCGTGGTTGCTCTTGATGAAAGAGGTTTTATAATTGCCGGAGAGGACACAAAAACAAGTGTCGATGGAATTTATGCCGCAGGAGACTGCCGAACAAAGCATCTTCGTCAGGTTGTTACAGCTGTGGCAGACGGTGCAGTTGCGGCAACAATGGCCGGGGAGTATCTTGGAGCTTAACTATGGAAAAAATCAGATCTCTTTTTGTGAAATATAAAGAAATAATTCTGTATATTTTCTTTGGCGGACTTACAACCCTCGTCAACTGGGGTTCATATTTTGTTCTTTCAAGAACTCTTACATTTCTTCCTGATGGCGTCGGGGTTACAGTTGCAACAGCCATTGCACAGGTTCTGTCAATACTCTTTGCCTATGTAACAAACCGCAAGTGGGTATTTGAGAGCAGGGCCCGTGGTTTTAAACAGGTATTTACCGAAATGGTAAAGTTTTTCGGTGCGAGACTTGCCTCAGCTGTTCTTGATGTAATTCTCATGTTTGTCTTTGTAAACATGATCGGAGTAAACGACAACATCATGAAGCTTATCTCCAATGTGATAATTATTGCGGTAAACTACGTGGCATCAAAACTGTTCATTTTTAAAAAACAGGCCTGATTTAGTATAATATTACCAATAAAAATAACTTTCAATAGTGCAAAATTCTGTTTTTTAATTGAATCATATGGTTTGCAAAAGTATTAAATGTGTAGTATAATTTATCCTAATATACGAAATATAAACTGTTTAAAATATATAACTCTCGAAGGGGGAATACCGGTGGCTAAAAATACAAAAAACAGCCAGTTTGAAGATGTTTCCAGTTTTAATTCAAATGCGGATTACAGACGTGCCAACAAGGCGAAGAGAAAAAAGCATAAAGGTCTCAAGGCTCTTATATGTGTCTTCTGCGTACTTCTCATTTTAGTGGGAAGCGGAATGCTTTTCATCTCCAATTATCTTCTTGCCGATTTAACAACAACAACAATCACAAAAGACAAAGATGCTCTCGGTATTGTATCCGGCGTAGAGACAAACCCGAATATCACCAACATTGCTCTTTTCGGTGTAGATTCCAGAGACGATAATTTCAGCGGTTTATCCGATGTTATCATCATCTGCACAGTAGATGAAATCCATCACAAGGTTAAGCTTACATCCATTTTAAGAGACTCCCGCGTTTATATCGGGGAGAAATCTCAGACAGCATCCGGTTACGATAAGATTAATGCGGCTTATTCTCTCGGTGGAGCAGAACTCGCAATCAATACCATCAACCAGAGCTTTAAGATGGATATTACAGATTATGTTACTGTAAACTTCGGTAAAACAGCAGCTATCGTAGATGCCTTCGGCGGTGTGGACCTTGAGATTACAGAGGCCGAAAGAGAGCAGATTAATATCAACCTCACTAACCTTCTCGGTGAAGAGGGTGAGGCTTCAGGCATTACTGATATAGACTATATCAGTGAGTCCGGTATGGTACACATGACCGGTAATACGGCAGTTGCCTATTCCAGAATAAGAATGATTGACTCCGACACAATGAGAGCAAACAGACAGCAGAATGTTCTTGAGGCCCTCGTTGGAAAGTTAACAAGCTTCGGAATCGGAGATTATCCTCAGCTTATCAAGCGTATGTGTGCTCTTGCAGAGACCAGCCTTGATTTTACAACAATCTTCGGATTTGCGGATTTTGCAATCAGCGATTTCACACTTGAAAGACTTGTTGTTCCGGGAGAATTGGAAAATCCTGCCGGAGACACATATTATGATGATTATCCAGAAACAGGATCATGGGAGTGGCGTTATGACCTCGATTTAGCAGCAGACCACATTCATGAGTTCATCTATGAGGATTTATACGATTCAGAAACAGGCCTTGTAGAAGGCGCTGAAACAGCAAACACAGCAGAATAATTTAAGCGGAGAGAGGGCGGATTCTTCTCTCCGTTTTTATTTCAGAAAGGAAGAAAATTATGAACAGACCGATTTTAGTAGTAATGGCAGCAGGCATGGGATCACGCTATGGTGGATTAAAGCAGATTGACCCAATCGGACAGAATGGTGAGATTATTATGGATTACTCACTTTTTGATGCATACAGAGCCGGATTCCGCAAAGTGGTATTTATTATCAAAGAGGAATTATATAACGATTTTTACGAGAAGGTAGGCAGAAATGCCG
>JAUNDK010000022.1 GCA_030526115.1 Clostridia bacterium | reverse complement strand
GGTGAGGGCGGAGAAAAGATGTCCAAGTCCAGAGGCAATGTTGTTAACCCTGACGAGATGGTAGATCTCTACGGTGCAGATACATTAAGACTTTACGAGATGTTCATCGGTGATTTCGAGAAGGCAGCTCCATGGAGTACATCCGGTATCAGAGGATGCAGAAGACTCGTAGACCGTTACTGGAATCTTCAGGAGATTCTCGTGGATGGTGATACAATTCGTCCTGAGCTTGAGAGCTCCTTCCATAAGACAATCAAGAAGGTTGGCGAGGACTGTGAGAACCTCAAGTTTAACACAGCTATTGCAGCTCTCATGGCTCTTATCAATGAGATTACATCCTTCGGTTCCATCAACAAGAAGGAACTTGCAATCTTTACAACTCTCCTCAACATCTTTGCTCCACATATCACAGAAGAGGTATGGGAAGTAAATAAGCTCGGTGAGGGTCTTGTATGCACTCAGGCATGGCCAAAGTATGATGAAAGCAAGTGTGTTGATGCAACAGTAGAAATTGTTGTTCAGATTAACGGCAAAATCAAGACAAAGCTTGTTATTCCTGCTGATGCAGATAAGGACACTGTTCTTGCTATGGCTAAGGCTGACGAGAAGATTGTTCCTGAAATTGCAGGCAAGAATATCGTAAAGGAAATCGTTGTTCCGGGCAAGCTCGTAAACATCGTTGCAAAATAATCAAAAGATATATCAGAGGCGTCTTTCGGGTCGCCTCTTTTTGTTAATATAAACAGTAGAATTTTGTTCGCATATATGCTAAAATATACTGAAAATTTTTGTTAGGAGTAAACAATGCAGTATTGTACTAAGTGCAGACAGTTAAACGAAGACAAAATTACAGTCTGCTCAAATTGTAAAAGAACAAGAACATTGCGTCCTGTAAAGGATAATGATTCAGTATATTTAATGACCTGTCATAAATTTGAAGCTGAGGAAATTGCATCTGTTTTCGAAGAAAATGGTGTAAAGCATACGGTTGAGAAATACAGCCTTGGTGTAATTCAGAGTCCTTTTGATTCCAGAAATATGAAAGACGATCAGAATATCTACGTTGATTATTCAGATATAGAGGCGGCAAACGCAGTTCTTCAGAAATACGATGAAGGTAAAGAGGAAGAAACTGTTCCTGATGATATGCCAAGGGGAAAACGAATAGCTCTCGATATAATAGGAATAGTTCTTTTTATGATTATAGTATCGTTAGTTGTTTTTGCTTCAGATTATGTGGCAAACGGACTGAGAAACTTTTTCAACAGAGCTGAAATAGGTATGATAAAGGAGTTATGTTCATGGCTGATTATTTAATCAATTTATTTTCAAACGTATTTCCGTCAGAGATTGTAATTTTTATTCTTTCTCTTATTCCGACAATTGAGTTAAGAGGTGGAATTCTTGCCGCAAAATTTCTCAATGTAGAAATGATTAAGGCATTTTTCATCTGTTTTTTCGGTACACTTGTTCCGATTCCTTTTGTGCTTTTATTCCTTGAAAAGATTATGGATTTCTTCAAGAATACAAAGTTTGTCCAGTGGCTTAACAGAAAAGCGGAGAAAAACAGAGGTAAAATAGAAAAATATAAGACTTTTGGCCTCATGCTTTTTGTTGCTATTCCACTTCCTGGAACAGGTGCATGGACAGGTGCTCTTGCAGCTGTTGTTTTGAAAATGGATATCAAACATGCGGCACTTTCAATTATTGTTGGATCTCTTATTGCAGATATTATTATGTGCCTTGTTTCATATGGTGCGCTCGGTCTTATTTTTTAAGAGGTTAAAGTTTTGAAAAATTACGATGTAATAATAATTGGAGCAGGGGCATCCGGACTTATGGCCGGATGCTCTCTTGTAAAAAACAGCAGAAAGCAACTCAATATCGCAATAGTGGATGCGAACAAAAAGGCAGGTCGCAAACTTCTTGCAACTGGCAACGGAAGATGCAATCTCACAAATGATAATATTCTTCCCGAACATTTCCACGGTGATGTAAATCAGATAGCTGAATTGCTTGCTACATATTCACCTGATTATATCAAAAGCTATTTCTACGAGCTGGGACTCCTGACCTTTTCCGATTCAGAGGGAAGGGTATATCCATACAGCAGACAGGCACAGTCAGTACTTACTGTGCTGATGAATACTCTCATTACACATAATGTTGAGTTTATCTATGAGTTTGCAGTAAATGATATCTGTTATAAGAATAAATCATACACAATAAGCTCAGAAGCCGGAGTTCAGCTCAGTTCTGCATTCTGTGTGCTTGCTGCAGGTGGACTTGCTTCACCAAAGCTGTCTTCCGGAAAAAATGGGAATTCCATATTGGAAAAACTTTCTCATACTTTCACAAAGCTAAGCCCTGCGCTTTTGCCTTTTATCTGCAAAGATAAGTTCATTAAAAATCTTCAGGGTGTAAGAAGTTTAGCAAAGGTTGACTTATTCAGTGGCAGCAAATTAATAGCAACTGAACCGGGGGAAATTCAGTTTGCGTCAAATTCTCTTTCGGGAGTCTGCATGTTTAATCTTTCCTCTCACTATGCAGAACTTAAAAGCAAAGAGAACTGCTATGTCATGATAGATTTTATCCCGGAGATTGAATTCAGTGAACTCATTAACATTCTTTCTGATTTTATTTCAAATAATCCATCAGAAGATTCTGAGTTCCTGCTTGATGGCCTGCTCAACAATAAACTTGGCAGAGAGATATTAAGAGAATGTAAAATTCCGTTAAACATCAAGTATCGAGAGATAGGTAAGAAGCAGATTTTCTCTATTGCGAAATTGATAAAATCATGCAGGTTAAATGTAAGCGGAGTAAAAACATTTGATGATGCTCAGGTTACTCATGGTGGAGTTCCGCTTAAGGAGATAAACCTTAAAACAATGGAATCCAAGAAAGCAGCAAAGCTTTACATGTGTGGCGAGATTCTAAATATTAACGGAGTGTGCGGAGGATACAACCTGCACTTTGCCTGGTCAACAGGCATGAGATGCGGCGAATCCATCGCGGAATATTATAATGGTAAGAGTAAATAACATAAAAATAAAACCTGATTATACTGATGCTGAATTAAAAAAAGCGGTTGCCAAAAAACTTCGTATTTCTGCATCCAATATCAAAAGTTTATCCATTTTCAAACGTTCGCTTGATGCGAGAGACAAATCTGACATTCGCTATGTAATTACAGCAGATGCAGAAATTGAAGGTAATGAGAAAAAACTCATTAAATCAAATAAGGATGCTTCAGAGGCAAGTTACCCGATTTATACCATGCCTGAAAAAGTCAGGATGGAGAAGAGGCCTGTTGTTGTGGGTTTTGGTCCTGCAGGTATGTTTGCGGCATATATTCTTGCCCATGCGGGAACAAAACCGATAGTGCTTGAAAGAGGCGAATGTGTTGAGAAGCGCATGGAGAGTGTGAATCATTTCTGGAAAACAGGCGATCTTAAAGAAAATTCAAATGTTCAGTTTGGAGAGGGTGGAGCAGGTACATTTTCTGACGGTAAACTCAACACGGGAATAAAAGATCCCCGTATCAGAAAAGTACTTGAGACTTTTGTTGAAAAAGGCGCACCTGAGGATATTCTATATGATGCAAAGCCTCATATAGGTACCGACAGATTACCTGAAACAGTAAAGAATATTCGCGAAGAAATTGTCTCTCTTGGTGGTGAAGTCTTATTCGAGTCTACATTCACAGGTTTAAAGATAGAGAATGGAAGCTTAGCTTCAATCTCTTATACAGACAGTGAAGGCAGTAATAAAGACATAGAAACCAATGATGTTGTAATAGCTCTTGGTCACAGTTCAAGAGATACATTCAAAATGCTCTATGATTCAGGTCTTGTCATGGAGCAGAAGCCTTTTGCTGTCGGTGTCAGAATCGAGCATCTTGCAGAGGACATTAATATATCTCAGCTCGGTGAGCATTATCATGATTGGGATCTTCCAACCGCAGATTATAAACTGTCAACTCATCTCGAAGATGGACGAGGAGTATATTCATTCTGCATGTGTCCCGGTGGAGAGGTAGTAGGTGCTACATCTATAAAAGGTCATGTTGTTACAAACGGAATGAGCAATAATTCCCGAGATGGAAAAAACTCCAATGCTGCCATTCTTGTCGGACTCAATCCCGAAGATTTTAATTCCGATGATGTTTTTGCAGGAATGAATTTTCAGGAAGAACTTGAAAAGAAGGCTTATATAATCGGTGGAGAGAGTTATCATGCCCCTGCACAGCGACAGGAAGATTTTATGCTTAAGAGAAAGACGGAATCTTTCGGAAGAGTAAATCCAAGTTATCAGCCCGGGGTAACACCATCGAATATATGGGATGTGCTCCCTGAGCTTGTATGTTCATCAATCGCTGAAGCATTGCCGCATTTTGCAAAAAAGATAAAAGGATTTGATGATCCCGATGCTGTACTTACAGCTCCTGAAACAAGAAGCTCCAGTCCTGTCAGAATAAAACGTGATATTGATGGACAGGCGATAGGTATAAAAGGTATTTATCCATGCGGAGAAGGTGCGGGATATGCGGGTGGTATTACTTCAGCCGCTGTAGATGGTATTAAAATTGCAGAGTCAATATTGAAAAAATATGAGTAAAACACTGTTTTTGAGGGTAGATTATATCTATCCTCAAAAAACTTCAAAAAGTTATTGACAAATCTGCATTGTTTATATATAATAGCAGAGCAGTCAGAAATATGGCCCGGTAGTTCAGCTGGTTAGAACGCTAGCCTGTCACGCTAGAGGTCGACGGTTCGAGCCCGTTCCGGGTCGCCAAAGGTAGCAAGCTGAAAAGCTTGCTATTTTATATGCTGCTATGGCTCAGGTGGTAGAGCACATCCTTGGTAAGGATGAGGTCAGCGGTTCGAGTCCGCTTAGCAGCTCCAGAGTATGTCGGAAGTTAATTTGCTTCCGGCTTATTTTGTTTTATGGTTTATTTCAGTCATGTATACAGATATTTGAGAAAAATAAATATCTTATACTTTACAGACTGGCAAAATAATGCTAAAATATCCGTGTACGGTTATAACCGTGGGTTTTATAGTAAATCCTTAAGGAGGAAAAATAAAATGTCCAGAAAAATGAAGTCCATGGATGGTAACAATGCTGCTGCACATGTCGCTTATGCGTTTACAGAAGTAGCAGGTATTTATCCTATTACACCATCCTCCCCAATGGCTGACTACTGCGACCAGTGGTCCGCTCAGGGTCTTAAGAACATTTTTGGTACAACAGTAAAAGTATCAGAGATGCAGTCCGAAGCAGGTGCTTCCGGTACAGTTCACGGCTCCCTCGCAGCTGGTGCTCTTACCACAACATTCACTGCTTCCCAGGGCCTTCTTCTCATGATCCCAAACATGTACAAAATCGCCGGTGAGCTTCTCCCGGGCGTATTCCATGTTTCCGCACGTTGCGTAGCTTCTCACGCTCTTAACATCTTCGGTGATCATTCCGACGTTTATGCTTGCCGTCAGACTGGTTTTGCTATGCTCTGCGAAACAAACACACAGGAAGTTATGGACCTCGGTGCTGTTGCTCATCTCGCAGCAATCAAGGGTAGAGTTCCATTCCTCAACTTCTTCGATGGTTTCAGAACATCTCACGAGATTCAGAAGATTGAAATCTGGGATTATGATGATCTCAAAGAGATGGTTGATATGGATGCTGTTGAAGCTTTCAGAAAGAGAGCTCTCAACCCAGAGCGTCCTGTAATGCGTGGTTCTCATGAGAACGGAGATATCTTCTTCCAGCATCGTGAGGCTTGCAACGAGTATTACGACAAGCTCCCTGCAATCGTAGAGGAGTACATGGATAAGGTTAATGCTAAGCTTGGCACTAACTACAAGCTCTTCAACTACTATGGTGCACCTGATGCTGAGAACATCATCATCGCTATGGGTTCCATCAACGACGTAGCAGAAGAGGTTATCGATTACCTTACAGCTCAGGGTGAGAAGGTTGGTCTCGTTAAGGTTCGTCTTTACAGACCATTCGTTGCTGAGAAGCTTGCTGAGGCAATCCCTGCAACAGTTAAGAAGATTGCAGTTCTCGACAGAACAAAGGAGCCAGGTGCTCTTGGTGAGCCACTTTACCTCGATGTTATCGCTGCTCTTGCTGCAACAGGCAGAACAGACATCGTTGTAACAGGCGGCCGTTACGGTCTCGGTTCCAAGGATACACCTCCTGCATCTGTATTCGCTGTATATGACGAGCTCAAGAAGGATGCTCCAAAGGCTCACTTCACACTTGGTATCAACGATGACGTTACACATCTCTCTCTCGAGGAGAAGCCAGCTCCAAACACAGCAGCTGAGGGTACAATCGAAGCTAAGTTCTGGGGTCTCGGTGGTGACGGTACTGTTGGTGCTAACAAGAACTCCATCAAGATCATCGGTGACTACACAGAGAAGTATGTTCAGGCTTACTTCCAGTATGACTCCAAGAAGACCGGTGGTATCACAGTTTCCCACTTAAGATTCGGTGATAAGCCAATCAAGAGCCCATACTACATCAATAAGGCTGACTTCGTTGCCTGCCATAACCCATCCTACATCATCAAGGGTTACAAGATGGTTAACGACGTAAAGCCGGGCGGTACATTCCTCATCAACTGCCAGTGGACACCAGAGCAGCTCTCTGAGCATCTCTCCGCTGAGACAAAGAGATATATCGCTAACAACAACATCCAGCTCTACACAATCAACGCTATCGACCTCGCTGTTGAGTGCGGCATGGGCAAGAGAACAAACACAATTCTCCAGTCTGCATTCTTCACACTCGCAAATGTTATGCCAATCGAAGAGGCAGTTCAGCACATGAAGGAAGCTGCTGAGAAGTCCTACCTCAAGAAGGGCCGTGAGATTGTTGATAACAACTGGAAGGCTATCGATGCTGGTAAGGACGCTCTCGTAAAGATCGACGTTCCAGCAGATTGGGCAACAGCTGAGGATGCTCCAAAGGCAGTTACAGAGAACGGCCCAGCTAAGCTCGTAAAGATGGTTAACAACATCATGAATCCGGTTGGACGCATGGAAGGTGACAGCCTCCCAGTATCCGTATTTATGGATCATGCTGACGGTACATTTGAGCACGGTGCTGCTGCTTATGAGAAGCGTGGCGTTGCTGTTATGGTTCCAGAGTGGAACGGTGAGACATGTGCTGAGTGTAACAAGTGCGTATTCGTTTGCCCACATGCTACAATCAGACCATTCGCACTCTCCGCTGAGGAAGTTGCAGCTGCTCCAGCTAACACAAAGTACGGCAAGAGAGATGTTATCAAGACAAACTACAAGTACAGCCTCGCAGTATCTCCTATGGACTGCATGGGTTGTGGTGTTTGCGTAGGCGTTTGCCCAACTAACTCCCTCAAGATGGTTGCTCGTGAGACTCAGGAAGATCAGCAGCAGGTATTCGATTACATGGTTGCAAGTGTTTCCGAGAAGCCAGAGGTTGCTACAAATGCTACTGTTATTTCTTCACAGTACAAGCAGCCACTCCTCGAGTTCTCCGGTTCTTGCGCAGGTTGTGCTGAAACAGCTTATGCTAGAATAGTAACTCAGCTCTTCGGTGACAGAATGTACATCGCTAACGCAACAGGATGTTCCTCCATCTGGGGTGGTCCAGCTGCTACATCTCCATACACAGTAAACAAGGCTGGTCATGGTCCTGCATGGGCAAACTCCCTCTTTGAGGATAACGCTGAGCACGGCTTTGGTATGTACCTCGGTCAGAAGGCTATCAGAAACAGACTCGTTTCCAAGGTAGAGGCTATCGCTGCTAAGGACGAGGCTCCAGCTGACATTAAGGCTGCTGCTGCTGAGTACCTCGCAACACTCGAGGACGGCGAGAAGAACGGTGCTGCTACAGAGGCTCTCGTTGCTGCTCTCTCCAAGTGTGATTGCGATTGCGCTAAGGAAATCCTCGCTTCCAAGGAATATCTCTCCAAGAAGTCCGTATGGATCTTCGGTGGTGACGGATGGGCATACGACATCGGCTTCGGCGGTGTTGACCATGTTCTCGCTTCCGGTGAAGACATCAACATCATGGTATTCGATACAGAGGTTTACTCCAACACAGGTGGACAGGCTTCCAAGGCTTCTCAGATCGGCCAGGTAGCACAGTTCGCTGCTGCTGGTAAGGAGATCGCTAAGAAGTCCCTCTCTGAGATTGCTATGTCTTATGGTTATGTTTACGTAGCACAGGTTGCTATGGGTGCTGACCAGAACCAGACACTCAAGGCAATTAAGGAGGCTGAGGCTTACCACGGTCCATCCCTTGTTATCTGCTATGCTCCATGTGAGATGCACTCCATCAAGGGTGGTATGACAAACTGCCAGAGTGAGATGGCTAAGGCTGTTAAGGCTGGTTACTGGAACATGTTCCGCTTCAACCCAGCTCTTAAGGCTGAGGGTAAGAACCCATTCACACTCGACAGCAAGCCAGCTACAGGCGATTACAAGGAGTTCCTCCTCGGCGAGGCTCGTTACTCTTCACTTACACGTTCCTTCCCAGAGCGTGCTGAAGAGCTCTTCGCTAAGGCAGAGGCTAACTCCAAGGCTGTCAGAAAGCACCTTGAGAAGCTCGTTGACCTCTACAAGCCAGACGAGGAATAATTCCCCTAAACTTGTAAGCTCAAAGCTTAATATAAACGGTGGGTACAGAGAAATCTGTACCCACTTTTTGTATATATAGATGTCTTGAATAAATAATGAGTTGGTATTATAATTATTCCATTATGGTGTGGAGGTAATACAATAATGATTATCACAAGGTTAAAAACCAACAGAATATACAATCCACTCGGATTTGAGTTAAGAACTCCGAAGCTTTCATGGGTGGTAGAAGATGCAAAGGGTACAAGTCAGAAATGGGCGAGAGTTACAATATCTTCAGATATAAACTTCGCCGATATTATTTTCGACTCCGGTGAGGATGAAACTGCGGATTCCATTGCATATCCAATTAACATTGAACTGAATCCCATGACAAGATATTTCTGGAAAGTAGCTGTCATGGATAATGAGGGTGATTATGCACAAAGTGAAACAGCATGGTTTGAAACAGGCAGAATGTCTGTTGCTTTTGAGGGTAAACAGATAACTCCTGATCTCCCTTTTGATGTCATGCCTTATATGCGTAAGACATTTACTGTTGATGAAGATATTAAGACAGCAAGAGCTTATTTCACTGGTCTTGGAATATACGAACTCTATATAAACGGTAATAGAGTAGGTGATGAGTATCTCACACCTTATTGCGACGAATACGATAAGTGGATTCAGTATCAGACCTATGATGTCACAGATTATCTTGTTAAGGGTCAAAACACCGTCGGTGCAATACTCGGTAACGGCTGGGCAAAGGGAAAATTCGGTTTTGACGGTGAAACAGGCAGCTTTGAGACTGGATATAAAGGAAAACCATCTGACATATTTGTTGATAAATACATGCTTCTCGGTGATATTACAGTTAATGGAAAGACTGTTGTTTGCACAGACGAGACATGGCAATGTACTCCGTCACCTCTTAAATTCAGCTCAATTTATGATGGTGAGATGTATGATTCAAACGCAGAAATAAAAGACTGGGCTTCACCTGAAGGGGACTATAATGCCTGCTGGAATAAGGTAAAGCTGTATCAGGACAATAATATAGGTGTTGTGAGTGACAGACTCAGCCTTCCTGTAAAGAAAATGGAGAGCTTTAAGCCGAAGCTTATTACAACACCTAAGAATGAGTTTGTTCTCGATACTGAGCAGGAAATTACAGGCTGGATGGAAATGAAAGTAAATCAGCCTCGTGGAACTGTAATCAGATTACAGTACGGAGAAATACTTCAGGATGATTGCTTCTATAGAGATAACCTTCGTTCTGCTCTTGCCGAGTACAGGTTTGTGTGTGACGGAACAGAACAGTTAATCAGACCGATTTCCACGTTCTATGGTTTCCGTTATGTTAAGGTCAGCGGTTTTGTTGAAGAACCCAAGGCAGAAGACTTTACAGCTTATGCAGTTTACTCCAATCTTGAGACAACAGGTAATATCGTAACTTCAAATGAGAAGGTAAACCGACTTTTCAAGAATTCATTGTGGTCTCAGAGAGATAACTTTGTCGATGTTCCTACCGATTGTCCACAGCGTGACGAACGTATGGGCTGGACAGGTGATGCACAGGCTTTCTCAGGCACAGCTAATTTCAACATGGACTGCCTTGCATTCTATACAAAATACGGAAAAGATATGTACCTTGATCAGCTCGATAATGACGGCCGTGTTCCACAGGTAACTCCACTCATGGTAAAGGAAGGCATGCTTAAGAATGATGGCGGTTCCGTAGGCTGGGCTGATGCCGCAACAGTAGTTCCATGGACTACCTATGTATATTCAGGAGATATATCCATACTCGAAAGTCAGTATCCATCTATGAAGGCGTGGGCAGACTGGGTATTCAAGGTAGACGAAGGTTCCGGATCAACAAGATTATGGAAGGAACTTGCATGGCATTGGGGAGACTGGCTTGCACTTGATGGAGCAAGATCGGGATTTGATCCTGAGAACTGTATAGGCGGAACAAATAATACTTTCCTCTGTACAGCTTACTACTATTATTCTACAACCCTCGTAGCAAAAGCTGCAAGAGCACTCGGAAAAGATGACGAGGCTGTTATTTATGAGAACAGGGCAAAGGAGATTCTTCAGGCCTGCAGAGATGAATTCTTTACCAAAGGTGGTCGTTGTGCGGCAAATACTCAGACCGGTAACGCAATGTCATTGTTCTTTGGTCTTGCTCCTGAGGAACACAGAGAGAAAGTCAGAGATGAACTTCTCAATCTCCTCAAGCAGAATAAAATGCATCTGAAGACAGGTTTTCTTGGAACACCGGTTCTCTGTCGGGCTTTATCCGATAATGGTGCAAATGATGCCGCATATACTCTCTTCCTGAACGAAGACCTTCCAAGCTGGCTCTATGAGGTCAACATGGGTGCAACAACTATCTGGGAGAGATGGAACTCCATAAATCCTGACGGTAAAATCAGCGGAATAAGCATGAATTCCATGAACCATTATGCTTACGGTGCTGTTATCGAGTGGGTATATCGCAATGTCTGCGGACTCAATCCAAGAGAAGATGCTCCGGGATTCCGTAAGGTAGATATTAAACCACAGCCTGATAAGAGGCTCCCTTCTGCTGAAGCAACCGTTAATTCTCCGGTCGGAGAATACATTTCCGGTTGGCACTATGAGGGTGACAAGGTTGTATATAACATAAAAGTACCATTCGGTGCTGAGGCGCATGTGAGAATTCAGGCAGATACTTTAGGTGATTTCACACTCAACGGAGAGAAAATCTCTGTTAATGAAAAGTTCTATGAAGCAGTTCTTGCTTGTGGAGAATATGAAATAAGATAAAAAATTGGCTCTCCTAAATGGAGAGCCATAATAATTTATAGTTCATCATTGTTGTGGCAGGTTTCCACAACTTTTTCAAGGAGAGAAACAAGAGTTTCTTCTTCTTCTTCAGTCAGATCTGCGAGAATTCCTTCGCTCCACTTCTTCAAATGTTTTCTGATAATGGGGATAAGCTCCTCGCCTTTCTCTGTGAGGAAGAGGTTATTCTGCCTTCTGTCTGTTTCGCTTACTTTTCTGAAAAGATATCCAAGGTCTTCCAGTTTCTTGGTTCTTCTTGCTATGGTACACTTGTCAATATTCATGTTTGATACAATGGCATCCTGGCTCGTACCTGGATTCTGTGAAACATAATTGAGAATTGTGTACATAGCTCCGTAAAGATTATATTCTTTGAGCTGAGAATTCATATATCGCATTTTCTCTCTGTGAAGATATGTTATACTTCTGTTCAGGAGTCTTGGAAATTCAGAGGGTTCGTGCTTTATCTTATCAATCATAAAATCATCTCCCTTATGTAGCACCATTATAATGTATAAATAAATAGTTGTCAATGAAACTAACTCCTCTTAACAATAATTTTACAGGATAAGCTGCATGATAATGCTATGTGTTGTGTTCACTGCAAATTCACAATATTGTATTATTATAAATATCTGTTATAATGATTGTATGATTTATAGGAAGGTGAAATTCTGAATCCATTTAAGTTTTCATACGATAATAAAAGATATCACACTATGTCGTATCATTACAGACAGTTAGGAATAAAAACACAGAAGGTTGTTATTGATGCCGGAATGAGTTGTCCGAATAAAGATGGAACAAAGGGAACAGGCGGATGCATTTTCTGTGAAGGTGGAAGCGGCTATTTTACTTTGGCTCCGACAGTGCCAATCACTGAGCAGATAAAAGCTGAAGCAGAGCGCATTTGCAGAAAATACCCTGATGCCAGGCTTATCGGTTATTTTCAAAGCAACACAAATACATATTGTTCAGATGAATGTCTTTATGAAATACTGGATGAAGCTGTTAAATCCGGATTGCTGAGTTTTCTGGCAATAGGTACAAGGCCCGATTGCCTTGATGACGGGAAAATTGAGATTATCAAGCATTTCAATTCGGTTTTGCCTGTAACAGTAGAACTGGGTCTGCAGTCAGCAAATGATGAAACAGCAAGAAAAATTAACCGAGGATATGATTTTACAGAATTTCTGACTGCATTTAATAAGCTGAAAAGCAACTCAATCAGAACCTGTGTCCATCTTATTGACGGCCTGCCGGGAGAAACTGCTGATGATATGATAAGAACAGCGGAAATAATCGGAAAACTAAAACCGGACGCTCTCAAAATTCATCTTTTGTTTGTAATCAGGGATACAAAAATGGCAGAATTGTATCTGGATGGGAATTACACTCCGCTTGAATTTGATGAATACATCGATATTCTTATCAGACAGCTTGAAAAAATTCCGGCAGAAACTGTTATTGAGCGCGTTACCGGTGACGGAGATAAAAGCAAACTGCTTGCTCCTGTGTGGAGTAAAGATAAAATACGTGTGCTTGGTACGATTGATAAGGAGTTTGCAGGAAGGAATACCTGGCAGGGAAGACTTTATCTTGCAGAATAGATTAATATGTAGTATAATATCATATTATAGGAGATTATGTCAGAAAGGGAAAAAATATGGAAAATATAATTAACCGCATAAATAAAGTTATGCAGAAAGGGAACAGATTTCTTATTCTGATTATAGCTTTATGTGTGCTTGTTGTTTTATCAAGTTTATACGTTTTTATTTTCGGTGGAAACAAAAGGGGAACCGGAGTACCGGCAACTCAGGCTACTGTTACCGAAAATGGCGATGAACTGATTATTTCAGATCTGTATTCCGGTCAGCTTACTATTCCGAAGTTCAGTTATCCGGTAAATACATATAAGAGTGAATCATTCACTGTTGAAGCAGACGGAACTATTTCATATCCAAATGCACATCTTGGCATTGATGTTTCAGAACATCAGGGAGATGTAGACTGGGCCCAGGTAAGTGCGGCCGGATATAAATATGCTCTTATAAGAGCCGGATACCGAGGATATACCAGAGGAAGAACATATGATGATTCCACTTTTGAGGCTAACATGAAGGGTGCAACCGAAAATGGACTCAAAGTCGGTATTTATTTCTTCTCTCAGGCAGTAACCGTTGCTGAGGCAGAAGAAGAGGCAAGTTTTATTCTTCAGATGATCGGTGATTATAAAATTGATTATCCGATAGTATTTGACTGGGAAAATGTTGACGATACTGCCGCAAGAACAAATGGTCTTGACGGTGAAACTGTAACTCAGCTTGCAGCTGCATTCTGCGACAAAATTAAAAAAGCCGGATACAACACAGCTGTTTATCTCAACAAGTCTCAGATGTATGGTTTCTACAATCTTGACAAGCTTAAAGGATTTGACCTTTGGTACGCTGAATATCAGAATAAGCCCAGCCAGTATTATGATTTCACAATCTGGCAGTACACTTCAACCGCAACAGTACCGGGAATTGAAGGTACAGTTGACGTAAACATTTCTTTTAAGAACTATACAAAGTAAAATAAAGCCCGGCTCAAAATGAGTCGGGCTAAAATTATGGGCCGGAATAAATCCGACCCGTTTTTATTAATATCTTGCGTTAAACTGATATTTGCTCAGGAAAGCATCAACAGGGGAAACACCCTTGAATTCACTCTCTCCCGCAAGTTTTGAAACAAGTGTCTTAACTACAACATCCTCAGATGTATAACAGTTAATATATGTGGGCATTCTTGGATAGTCAACAAGATGATATGGATTATCGATAGAAACCATGATAGTAGGTACATCATGAATCATCATTGGGACTGTTCCGCGTTTACCCGGCCATGTAATTCTTGCTGCAGAATCAGAACCGTTTGTTTCAACGTTTACAAAGTAGATAATGGCATCCCACTTTTTCTTGAACTCTTCGATAGGCATTTTTCCAATCGGTTCATTTGTACCCTCAGGATCAAACAAGGTAACCTTGAAACCTTTTTTCTCAAGTTCTTCCACAAAGAGAGGCGCGTAATCACCACGACTGTTATGGTAACCCGGCTTATCGCCGACTACAACAACGTAGAGGTTCCTCTGAGTTTCAGGGTTAAGAGGAAGGTTGTGCTTTGTGTCCTTTACAAGGGTAATGCCTTTATCTGCAATCTCATAAGCAAGATCAAGTCTCTTTTCATCCTTGAATACCTCAAGAGCTTCTTCAGGAGGAATGAGGGTTCCGTTTTCCTTTTTCTCGAAAAGACCCATCTTTACCTTAAGACCAATGATTCTCTCAAGAGCTTCGTCAATTCTTTCCCATGTAAGGACTCCGTCTTCAATACCTTTTTTCATGTAATTAAAATCTTCTTCAAAATCTCTTGAGAAGAGGAAGATATCTGCGCCATTAGCTATGGAGAGCGGTACTGCCTTGCTTCTCGGAATAATTTCCATGAAACCGCCCATACCTGTTGCATCTGTTATAAGCAGACCGTTGAAACCCATTTCACCTCTTAAAAGCTTGTTATGAAGGTCGGCATTTAATGATCCTGGGAGAATGTCCTCATCCTTTACATCAGGGTTATACTTTCTTGCAAGAGCCGGCTGAAGAATATGAGCTGTCATAATAGTCTCCATACCGTCATCAATAAGTCCCTGATATACTTTTCCGTAAGATGCCCACCATTCTTCGACACTAAGGCTGTTTACAGAAGCTAAGAAATGCTGATCACGGAAATCGACACCGTCTCCGGGCCAGTGCTTTGCACATGGGGTAAGACCTCCGTCACGCATACCTCTGGCGGCGTTTTTACAGAATTCAAGTACTTTATCCGGATCAGAGCCGAATGAACGTACATTTGTAATAGGGTTAAATGGATTAAAATCAATATCACATACAGGGCCGAAATTCCAGTTTGTGCCTACTGCAGCACACTCAGTAGCTGTTCTGTAACCGGCTTTATATGCAAGTTCCGGGTCTCCTGTTGCACCGATTTCCATCTGATGGCCATTTGGAGTACCATCCATTATCATATTTGAGGAACCACGATCAAGGTCACCGCAGATAAAGAGAGGAATCTCATAATGATCCTGGAAATCCTTGATTTTCAGTCTGAGTTTGTCAGATGGCTGACCTCTTAATAACATTCCGCATGGCTTAAGCCCGAAACTGTCAAGCTTTTCATACATTTCCGATGCGGAGGCGTCGCCCATGCTGTTAAAGCAGAAAAGCTGACCGACTTTGTCATTTTCTGACATGGAAGCAATTTTTGCATGTACAAATTCTACCTGCTCATCTGTGAGGTAGAACGGTTTTGCTTTTAAATCTACCATAATAAATCCATCCTTACATAAAATGATACATTAATTATATCAGCACAAGGCATAATGGTCAATTGTTGTATTGCTTTTTGCACATAATTTATAAAATAAACCGAGATTTATTATGCATAAGCAAGTATTTTTGATTTTAGCAAAAAAACATTTGACTTATTTATCCTTTGTTGATATAATAACAGAGCATTAAGCGTATGAATCATTAGCTCAGTCGGCAGAGCACTTGACTTTTAATCAAGGTGTCCGGGGTTCGAATCCCCGATGGTTCACCAAAACAGACTCGTCAGAAGGCGAGTCTGTTTCAATTCTGTATTGTGTAACATAAAAAGTTCTTGATTTTTAGATCTTAATGTGTTATATTAATAAAGCTGAATGCTGGTGTGGCGGAATAGGCAGACGCAAGGGACTTAAAATCCCTCGATGGCGACATCGTACCGGTTCAAGTCCGGTCACCAGCACCAAACAACCTTTACTTTTTTGTAAGGGTTGTTTTTATTTTGTGTATTGTATTGTTATTGCCGTTATGGTAAAATAACAATGTAACTGTAGCTTGAAAACATTATATTTTAGAATTTTTAAGGCTCACAGTATAACTATATACCTGTGGGCTTTTTTATTAAAGGAAGGTAGAGACTTATGGCAAAGAGAAAAGAACAGAGAGAACTGGCATTTGTACTTGTATTCGAACATTGTGTTACCGGTGAGGAAATTGATACAATTATTGAGAATGCAGCTGAGTCCAGGGATGTAAAGGTTGGAGAGTTTGGAAAGAGACTTGCAAACGGTACAATAAACAATCTCGAAAAAATTGATGAAATAATTAGCGCCAACATCAGAAAATGGAGTATTAATCGTCTTCCGAAAATAACACTCTCAATACTCAGACTTGCTGTCTATGAGCTTCTTTTTGAAAAAGATGTTCCTGTCAGCGTATCAATCAATGAAGCTGTAGAGCTTTCAAAGATGTATGGTGATGCAAAGGATGCTTCCTATATCAACGGTGTGTTGAGTTCAGTTGAGAAGTCAGGTGTTGCCTGCGAGAAAGAAGATGTCAGATAAAATTTACCTTGGAATAGATACCAGCAATTACACAACATCAGTTGCTGTATATTCCGATAATATAGAAATAAACTGTAAAAAACTTCTTACCGTAAAACCCGGTGAGATAGGGGTGAGACAAAGCGAGGCAGTTTTTCAGCATGTTCGTCAGCTTTCGGATGTTTTCTCTGAAGCGGACACCAAACTCAAAAATCTTGGCTTTTCCATGAGAGATATTTCCGGTGTCGGTGTATCAGTATCTCCAAGAACTGCCGAAGGCTCATATATGCCATGTTTTTTAACGGGGAAAATGCTCGCTGAAAATCTCTCATTGTCCTTAAGTGTACCTTGTTATCATTTTTCACATCAGCAGGGACACATTGCCGCCGCACTGTATTCTGCTGGAAGGCTTGATCTGCTTGACGAGAAAATTATTGCGTACCATCTTTCGGGAGGTACAAGCGAAGGCCTAATTGTTACTCCAAATGAACACGGGCTACCTGAAGTTGAACTTGTCTGCGGATCGAATGACTTAAAAGCAGGACAGGCGATAGACCGAATCGGTGTTGCAATGGGATTACCTTTTCCTGCCGGAAAATATCTTGATGAGTTAGCTTCTAAAAGCACAAAGAGATATAAGCATAAGCCTGCAATGAAGGGCGCAGATTTTTCTCTTTCCGGAATTCAGAATAAATGTGAGAAAATGCTTCGTGAAAATGAGTCTCAGGAGGACATTGCAAAGTACTGCCTTGGGTATATTATTTCTTCAATAGATGCTTCTCTTGCTAATCTCAAAGAAACCTATGGAGATTTACCCATCCTTTTCAGCGGAGGAGTTTCTTCAAATTCGTTACTCAGAGAACATATGACAAATAAATACGGTGCACTTTTTGCTAAGCCTGCATTTTCTGCGGATAATGCTTATGGTGTGGCTGTACTTGCATCAAAGGGAGCAGGTATATGAGTTCAATAATGACGGTGTCTCAACTCAACAGATATATGAAGTTCCTTGTTGATGGGGATAAAAATCTTACAAATGTAATGGTAAGCGGAGAAATATCCAATTTTAAAGCTCACTTTGCATCAGGTCATTTGTATTTTTCCATTAAAGATGCAACAGGTACTCTTAGTGTTGTTATGTTTAAAGACAGCGCATCCATGCTGAAGTTTGTTCCACAGGATGGCATGAAGGTTATCATAGCAGGAAGAATCTCTGTATATGAACAACAGGGTAAATATCAGCTTTATGCAAAAAGTATGCAGCCTGATGGTTTAGGCGCTTTAAATCTTGCCTATGAACAGCTTAAAGAGAAACTCGAGAACGAAGGCGTTTTTAATAATCATAGGTCTCTTCCTGAATTCCCGGAGAAAATAGCGGTTATTACCTCTGAAACAGGTGCTGTATTTCACGATATAAGGAATATAAGCTCAAGACGTTGGCCACTTACAGAAATCGTTCTCATTCCTTCTGCTGTACAAGGAGAGCTAGCTGAAGCACAGCTTGTTTCTGCTGTCAAAAAAGCAAATTCTATGGAGGATATTGACCTGATAATCATTGGTCGCGGCGGAGGCTCCATGGAAGATTTATGGTGCTTTAACAGCGAAGAACTTGCAAGAACCATATTTGCTTCACGCATACCTGTAATATCGGCAGTTGGCCATGAAACGGATTTCACTATATGTGACTTTGCCGCTGATTTACGAGCTCCCACACCAAGCGCTGCCGCAGAGCTTGCCGTTCCTGATATGTTCGAAGTTGAAGCTCTGCTTGATTCTCTTATTTTCACAATAAGAAAAAGAGTCACAGATAAAATAGATGTCTATAAGCTGGAACTTGACAGACTGGCGAATTCAAGGCATCTCAGAAATCCGGAGCTTATCTATCAGAACCAGCGAAACTCACTGGACAATCTCACAAAACTTCTGGAGATAAATGTCCGGAAGAAACTGGCAGAATCCAAAGCAGATTTAGTGGAATCCTATGCTGAATTAACAGCACTCAATCCACTTAATGTGCTCAACCGTGGTTATGCGGTGGCATCAAAAGATAGTAAACTTGTAAAGAGCATCACAGATATAGAATCAGGCGATAAACTGAACATAGAATTATCAGATGGAAGTTTTACCGCCAAAGTTCTTGACAAAAAGGAGAAAGACAATGCCTAAAAAGCAGACCTTTGAAGAAGCTCTCATAAAGCTCAAAGAAATTGTAGCGAAACTTGAACAGGGAGACATTTCTCTCGAAGAATCGATAAAACTTTACGAAGAAGGGGCGAAACTTTCTGCTTTCTGTTATACCACACTTGAAAAAGCAGAACAGAAGATAACCGTTCTTTCAAATAACGAGGTTAATGAGTAATGTCAGATTTAGAATTAGTTCTTAAAGAAAAACTAACAAACAGCGGATCAAAATATGCAGGAATCATATATGAAGCAATGTCATACAGCATTTTTGGTGCCGGAAAAAGGATCAGACCGCTTCTTGCGGAGCTTTTCTGTGAAGCTGCAGGTGGTAAGCGTTCATCTGCTGTATACTGTGCATCTGCTGTTGAAATGATTCACACTTACTCACTTATCCATGATGACCTTCCTTGTATGGATAATGATGAACTAAGAAGAGGAAGAGCGGCTAATCATATAGTTTACGGTGAAGATACAGCTCTTCTTGCCGGTGACGGACTTCTGACACGAGCATTCGAAGTTTGTCTCTGTCCTGAAAATGTATCTGGAATCGGAGCAGACTCTGCTATTAAAGCTGCTCATTATCTCGCAGTAAATGCAGGTGCCGACGGGATGGTCGGAGGACAGTGTATAGATCTTTCCACAGAGAACAGAGATATCACCGAAGCGGAACTGTATGACATGGTTTACGGAAAGACAGTATGTCTCATTAAAGCTGCATGTGTAATGGGTGTTATTTCGGCTCATGGCGATGATACTATGATTAAAGCCGCAGAGGACTTTGCCGAAGGTGTTGGAATGGCATTCCAGATTCGTGACGATGTTCTCGATGTAATAGGAACAGCTGAAAAAATGGGCAAGAAAACCGGTGTGGATTCAGACAATAACCGTCGTAATTTTGTTACAATGTACGGTCTTGAGAAAGCCCAGAACCTTGTAAACGACTATACAGAAAAGGCACTTGATTCTTTAAGTGTGTTTCCAAATGATACAACGGAACTAAAAGAGCTGGCTATAAGCCTCATTAACCGAGAGAACTGATGGCAAGTTATAAGTTTATAATAGAGAATAAGCATGATGGTTTTCAGATAAAGGAATATCTGAAAAAAGTCGCCTCGGTATCTTCAAGACAGATAAAAAAACTAAAAGCTTATCCTGATGGAATTCTTCTAAACGGTGAACATGCCATAGTAATCGATGTGCTTCATGAGAATGATATTCTTGAGATAAATTCTCACGATGATGTAAAGCAGTATGACTATTCGGGTACTGTCCCGGATATAGTATTTGAGGATGAAAACTACCTTGTGGTAAATAAGCCATATAATATGACCGTGTATCTTTGCGGAGATGTAAAGGAAAACCTCTTGTCATCTGTGTGCGGGTTTTACCATGAAAAGGGAATAGACTTTGTATTCAGACCTTTCTATCGCCTTGACAAGGATACCAGTGGGCTTGTCATTATTGCCAAAAACGCACTTATCATGAATTCTACCGAAATAGAGAAAGATTACTATGCTGTGTGTGAAGGCGAAGTACCTTCACATGGTATGATTGATACACGAATCGGACTCATGGAGGGTAGCAGAATTCGCAGAGAAGCAGGAGAAAAGGGAGAGACAGCTCTCACAGAATATACAACTCTGGGATTTGACGGCGCAAACAGCCTTGTAAAGCTTAAAATATATACAGGCAGAACACATCAGATAAGAGTACACATGTCATCAATCGGGTATCCTTTATGCGGAGATGATTTATATGACGGTCATATGGATATTATTCCAAGACAGGCTCTGCACTGTAAAACAGTCACCATAAGAAATAAACTTATTAATTACGAAAAAACAATTGACACAGATTTTCCGGATGATATCAGAAATGCATTCCCAAAACTGTGTACATAAAAGGAGATATTATGCCTGCTGCTATTTCTCACTATCTTCATGCTTGTAAAGTGAAATCTAATATAAATTATTCGAATCTTGACTCTGACGCATTCTTCTGGGGTGCTCAGGGTCCGGATTTCTTTTTTTGTCATAGATATCTTCCTTGGATGAAAGGGAATAATTATCGTGACGTGGGAGATCAGCTGCACCAGGCTGATCCTAATAAACTTCTTTCTGCAATGATTTCATTATGCGAAGAATCAGAGATACAGAAGTCATACTTTTTTGGTTTTGTCTGTCACTATATTTTCGATTCAAATGCTCACCCATATATTAATCGTAAATCAGAGATTCTGCTTGAAACTCATCCGCTTGAAACGCTTAACACACTTCATAATGAAATCGAGTCGGCAATTGATACCATTTTACTCAGATTTGAAACAGGTGAACTTCCCGGAGATAAAAAAATCAGCTACTATACCCCTTTAAATGAAAGAGTAATGAGAGAAATAGCTGATTTCTGGAATAAAGTTTTCTTGCAGATAAACTGGAATGAAATTTCCTCCGATAAAATCTACGAGGCGGAAATGGATACTGTTAAGGTTTTCTCTTTACTGACAGATAAATTCGGCTTAAAAAAACAGTTTATTTCAAGACTTGAACGTGGCAGGGCAAAAAATATCTCCTGTCATATCAGACCTTTGCTTGAAAGTATGGATGAAGATTTTGCAAATTCTGAAGAGATTGAATGGGGAGAGAACGGAGAAAATTCAGATTTGTTCTCGATTTATGAAACAGCGATATCAAAAGCATCCGTATTTGTCTTAGCGCTGATAAAAAAAGAAGCAGATGCCGATAACATCAGCATCTACACTGAAAACAGAAAATTTGGATAGAAAAAAGGAGCCTTAAAAAGGCTCCTGTACTTTTCTGCAATTAGATTGCGCGAGTAACTTTACCTGAACGTAAGCAACGGGTGCAAGCGTAAACGTGCTTTGGTGTACCGTTTACAATTGCCTTAACACGCTTAATATTTGGCTTCCAAGTTCTGTTTGAACGTCTGTGAGAGTGGGAAACCTTAATACCGAAAGATACGTCCTTGTTGCAAAATTCACATTTTGCCATGAGCTGCACCTCCTTAAAGGTAACTTTCTAATTTACAACAGCGATATTCTAACAGATTGCACAGAAAATTGCAAGTGTTTTTTACAAATTATTTTTCTTTTCTTGTTCATAAAGATTTTACCACTTCATTTATTTCTTGTAAAGATTCGGTTTTATGATATAATTCATAAGTAATACAATATAAAGTGAGTGCATTTCAATATGAATAAGATAAAAGCGTTTATTTTCGATATGGACGGTACACTGATAGATACCGAAAAATATTACAGAATTGCGTGGCCACGTGCTTTAAAAGAATTTGGTTATTCAATCTCAGATGAACAGGCCCTGACCTTACGATCTCTGGGGCAGCCTTTTGCACCTGACCACCTTAAGAAAATGATGAACGATCCATATCTTGATTATCAGGCAATCAGGGCAAGACGCAGTGAAATAATGAGTGAACTTATATCCGAAAAAGGGATTCAACTAAAGACCGGAGCAAAAGAACTTCTTGAATTTTTAACCGATAAAGGTATTACAAGGGCCATAGCTACCGCAACCGATATGCAAAGAACGAGAGATTATCTCGATGCAGTTGGTATATATGATTCTTTTGATAAAATAGTAAGTGCAACTATGGTAAAAGAGGGAAAACCTTCACCATATGTTTATCTGTACGCATGTGAGCAGCTCGGCATCAGACCTGAGGAATGCGTGGCTGTCGAAGATTCTCCGAACGGGGTACTCAGCGCATACAGAGCCGGATGCAAGGTTATTATGGTTCCGGATCAGGCAGAGCCGGATGAAGATATTGAAAAACTGCTTTTTTGTAAAGTAAAGAGCCTTTCCGAAATTGTTCTGAAAGCTGATGCTTTTAATCTTATATAGCTTGAGTTTTAAGAGAAGATATAATATAATAAACAGATACAAAGGAGATAAGTTATGTTATTCAGCGCCATAAGAACCATGTTTTCCGGAGGTCACGTAGATCTGACCTCAATAATTGCACAGATACTCTCTGTGGTTTTTGTTGTAATGTGCATTCTTCCTTTCCATGAGTTTGCTCACGGATGGCTTGCTGTAAAGCTGGGAGATGATACACCTAAATATGACAGAAGACTTACTTTAAACCCACTTGCCAGTCTCGATCCTATGGGTGCTCTATGGCTTCTGCTCTTTGGAATAGGCTGGGCTAAGCCTGTTCAGGTTAATCCAAGGAATTTCAGAAATCCCAAGAGGGATATGGCATTTGTTGCTCTTGCAGGACCGGTGGCTAATCTTATTGCAGCTTTTTTAGGTGCACTTGTTTACTATGCGTTCATTCTGTTTGCTCCTGCAAATACATTCACAATGTTTATATATTACTTTCTTAATTCATATATAGTGATAAATGTAACACTTGCTGTTTTTAATCTTATTCCTATTCCACCACTCGACGGTTCAAGAATAGTCTCAGCCTTTCTCAGTAATGAAGCAATGTTCATGTATTACAGATATCAGAATTATATTGTAATGATATTTTTCTTTGTGATGCTTTCAGGCATGCTTTCAAAACCTCTCAATATTGCAGAAAATTTCTTTTTGGATATTATCCTCTGGATAGCAAGAAAACCATATGAATTATTCGGATTGATTTAAGGTATTATATTGGATAGTTTACTTTATAAAATTGACGTGTTTGAAGGTCCGCTGGATCTTCTTCTGACACTTATAACAAAGAACAAACTTAATATTTATGATATTCCCATCTCAGATCTTCTTGACCAGTATATGGAGCAGATAAATATCATGCAGGAAAGTAACATGGATATTGCCAGTGAATTTCTTGATATGGCTTCAAGGCTTGTTCATATTAAATCTGTTTCATTACTCCCGAAAAAAGAAGAAGCTGAGGAGCTTAAGCGTGAACTTACCGGTCAGCTGATAGAATATCAGCAGTGTAAACTTGTTGCGGAAAATCTGTCCCAAATTATCAGCTTTGACAGAATTACCAGATTACCTGAAAAAATACCTTCTGATTTAACCTATACAAGAACTCACGATGTAAATGTACTTGTAAAAGCATATCTGAATGCGGTTGGAAGAGGAAAGAGATTTCTCCCTCCTTCAAAAGAAAAAATTAACAGAATTGTTCAACGTCCGTTTGTTTCGGTAAGTTCTCAGGTTGTATATATTTTAAGAAAACTGCTGAAAAAGGTTCCGGTGTCTTTCAGTTCTCTTTTCTCAAGTAAAGCTGATAAGTCAGAAAGAGTAGCCGCTTTTCTTGCTCTTCTTGAACTTGTTAAGCACAAAAGAGTCAGAGTTGAGGAAAAAGAGTCCGAAATGTATATTAAACTCGGAAAGAAAGGAGATTAACTGCCATGTATAAAGTTAAAGCAGCAATTGAAGCCATTATTTTTGCAAGTGCCGAACCTGTGGAAGTATCAAAGCTTGTTGAAGCACTCGGTATTGAAGAGAACAAAGTACTTGCGGTTCTGGGTGAGCTGGAAAAGAAATATAATACTGAAGACAGTGGTGTAAATCTCATCAGATTAAATGACAGCTGGCAGTTATGCTCCAATGAAAAATATATTGATGAAATCAGAAAAGTTCTTGATATAAATAAGAACGCCCCTTTATCTCCGGCGGGAATGGAAGTGCTTGCTCTTGTTGCATACAACGAACCGGTTACAAAGGCATATATAGAACAGGTAAGAGGTGTAGACAGTTCAGGTGTTCTTTCAAATCTTATTCAGAAAGGTCTTGTTGAAGAAAGAGGCAGGCTGGAACTGCCGGGAAGACCGCTTCTTTACGGAACAACAGATATTTTCCTCAGAAGCTTTGGTATTTCATCTCTTGAGGAGCTTCCTGAAATTCCGAACATTGAAAAGAAACCAGAATGATTTCGAGGTGATATTTTGATTGCCTTGTATATTTTATCAGCGGTTATTATATTGCTGATTATTCCCGTTAAGCTAAGCTATATCTATTCTGATGAACTGAATCTGTCACTTTCTTATCTTTTTCTGAAATTCAGGCTGATTCCCAAAAAGGAACTGACAGAGGAACAGATTCTGAAAAGGGAAAGGAAAGAGGCTAAGCGAGAGGCAAAAAAAGATAAAAAGGCCACAAAAAAGAAAAAAACAGAACCTGAGGAAACTCTTCAGGAAAAACAGAGTGTGTTTCAGAATATTAAAAAAATTGAATCACAGCATGGTCTTCAGGGATTTCTGAATATAGTGTTCGACATACTGCGACTGATTACCAATGAAGCATACGGCTTTCTCAGACACATCAGACTGAAACGACCTGATGTATATATCTGTATTTCTGAAGAAAATGCAGCCGATACAGCCCTTCAGTATGGAAAAATGTGCTCTGCAATTTATCCTGCAGTCAGTATGATATTTGAATTCTTCCACTGCAGTAACGGTAAAGTGACAGTGGATTTTGATTATCAGGCAGACGAAAACGTGGTAAATGCCAAAGGTACCTTGTCGATTTCTCCTATTGTTGTGCTCGGAATAGGATTGCGACTTGTTATAAAGGGTCTGCCCAAAATAATTAAATTGATTAAACCCGGAAATAAGAAGAATAAATCCGAAAGGAATGTGAAAAAATGAGTGAAAACAAAGTAAACGGACTGTTAGAAACTACCATTGAAAAAATCAAAGGCATGGCAGATGTAAACACCGTAATCGGAGATCAGATTACAACTCCTGACGGCACAACCATCATTCCTATATCAAGGGTAAACTACGGATTCGCCGCAGGTGGTTCTGACTTACCATCCAAAACACCGGGCCTTTTCGGTGGCGGTTCAGGTGCAGCTGTTACTATTACACCAATTGCATTCCTTGCTGTTTCCAACGGAAATGTCAGACTCATTCAGGTGGAACCTTTCACAAGCTCCATAGACAGAGCTATTCAGTCTGCCCCTGATGTTGTTGATAAAATTACAGGCTTTATTTCTGGCCTGAAAGATAAGAAAAACGAAGAAGTCGAAAAGACTTCCGAATCAGAAGGAGATATTAATGGCTAAAGATACCAGACTTCAGAAATTCATAGCAGAAGCCGGTCTAGCTTCCCGCCGCAAAGCGGAAGAGATGATAATTCAGGGTAGAGTAAAAGTAAATGGTCGTCCTGCATCATTGGGAGATAAAATAGACAAAAGAGCAGATATAGTAACTGTCGACGGTGAAAAAGTTTTTCTCAGCGACAATAAGTGGTATCTGATGGTAAATAAACCAAGAGGATATGTAACCACAATGTCCGACGAAAAAAACAGAAAATGCGTTGCTGATCTCATTTCAGACATCGACGAGAGAGTTTATCCTGTCGGCCGTCTTGATAAAGATTCCGAGGGACTGCTCATTATGACCAATGATGGAGAGTTCTCAAACCTTATTTCTCATCCATCAGGCCACATTCCGAAGATATACAGAGTAACTGTAAGACCAAATGCCACCGAGGATATGCTTATCAAAATGTCTGTCGGTATGGTTATAGACGGTGTAAAAACAGCACCATGTGGCGTAAAGGTTCTGACAGATGAGCCAGGCAGAACAGTTCTTGAGATTACTCTTAACGAGGGCAGAAACCGCCAGATCAGAAAAATGTGCGAACAGCTCGGTCTTGAAGTAATTCGATTAAAGAGAAATGCCATAGGACCTGTAAAGCTTGGAATGCTTCAGATTGGCGAATATCGTGAACTTACCGATGACGAATACAAATCACTCATAGCATATGCTCAGAAAATCCGAAGGAGAAATGAAAACAATGATAGAAGTCGTACCAATGAAAGACAAAGACAGGGAAAAAGACCTTCTGTTAAAGGCAGAGGTAAACGGGGATAGTTCCTGTGTTCTTGAGCTCAGCGATTCAAATGAGAGCTTTGGTTATGTAATTGTTGATATAAATGATGAAGATTTAAGAATTCATGATTTTGTTCTTGGTGAAAATGTTTCTGAAACAGAAAAGAAATTCTTCCTTGATTTTCTTATGAGGGCAGCGGCATCATACGGGGAAAACCGCAATGCCAAAAGAATTATCACCGTGAGAAATTCATGGAATGACTTTCTCAAGACAAAGGGATTTGAGACAGATGAGAATCATGCATTTGCACCAATGTCTCTGATAGTACATTATAATTAAAAGACTAAAGCAAGAGAGGTAACAGAAATGATACTTTCTCTTGTTTTTTCTTCCTTGCTTTATTATAATCAATTGATACTAAAACAGAAAGGGATGAAATAATGCTTAAGAGTATGACCGGTTTCGGTCGCGCAGATGAAATAATTGAAGGTAAACATATCATTATTGAAATAAAATCTGTCAATCATAAATATTTTGAGTTTTCGTCCAGAATAACAAGAGGATATAATTTCCTTGACGATAAGCTGAAGACATATATTCAGAGCCGTGTTTCCAGAGGAAAAATCGATGTATATTGTCACGTTGAAAACCTCACAGAGGGCGATGTTCAGGTTGATGTAAACCATTCCCTAGCAGCAGGATATGTAAATGCGCTTCGTGAAATAAATGAAACTTACGGCCTTAATTCACAGATTTCAGTAGATTCCGTATCCAGATTTAATGATATCTTCTCTGTTCACAAAACTCCTGAAGATGAAGATAACACATGGAGAATCGTTCAGACTATTGCAGGTAAGGCAGTTGACTCCTTTATCTCCATGAGAGAAACAGAAGGTGAAAAGCTTTACAGGGATATAATGAACAGAGCTGAGTATATTCTCTCAATTGTCGAAAAAATAGAGAGCAGATCGCCCGAAACAGTTACTGAATACAGGGTTAAACTCGAAAACAAGCTCAGGGAAGTTCTTGCTGACAGAAATATTGATGATGCAAGAATACTTACAGAAGCAGCCATTTTTGCCGACAAAGTTGCTGTTGATGAAGAAACCGTAAGACTTCGCAGCCACATCAATCAGCTTAGGAGTTTTGCAGATTCCAAGGAACCTATCGGCAGAAAAATGGATTTTCTCATTCAGGAAATGAATCGTGAGACCAACACCATCGGCTCAAAATGTTCGGATTCCGAAATTGCATATATGGTAGTTGATATCAAAGCGGAAATTGAGAAAATCCGTGAGCAGGTTCAGAATATAGAGTAATATGAATCTTGTTAATATAGGCTTTGGAAATATGGTTTCGGATTCCAAGGTTATTGCCATAGTAAGTCCCGATTCAGCTCCTGTTAAACGTATTGTTCAGGAGGCAAAAGAAAAGGGAACTGCCATTGATGCAACTCAGGGAAGAAAAACCAAAGCTGTTATAATTACAGAAAGCAATCATGTTCTGATGTCTGCTCTGACACCGGAACGTCTGGCATCGAGATTTACAGGTATCGAAACAGAAAATACTGTGGAGGAAAATTATGAATAAAGGTCTGATTATTGTAGTTTCTGCTCCATCAGGCGGTGGAAAAGGAACCATTCTCGGTGAGTATTTCAAACGTCACCCGGAAACAAAATTCAGCATTTCCGCAACAACAAGATCCCCTCGTCCGGGTGAGGTTGATGGTGTAAATTATTATTACATCACAAAAGAAAAGTTCCGCGAAATGATTGATAACGGCAAGATGCTCGAGTATGCGGAGTATGTCGGAAACTATTACGGAACACCTCTTGAGCCTGTTGAACTCTCTGCAAAAGAGGGCAATGATATTATCCTTGAGATTGAGGTTAAAGGTGGAGCTCAGGTTATGAAAAAAATACCTGACTGTGTAAGCATATTCATCACTCCGCCATCCATGGAAGTGCTCAGAAACCGACTCATAGGCAGAGGCACTGAGAGTATGGATGTTATCAATGAAAGACTTGAAACAGCCGGAAAAGAACTCACTCATGCTTCAGAGTACGATTATATTGTAGTAAATGATGAACTTGAGAATGCTGTAAGAGATCTGGAAAATATTATCCATGCAGAAAAACTCAAGTATAAAAACAACCACAACGTTCAGATATTCAAAGATATTGAAGATTAATTGAAAGAAGGAATTAATAATGTTAAAACCATCAGAAAATATTATCAGAGTACCACATAAGAGCCAGTATGCCCTCGTTATTGCAGTAGCTAAGAGAGCTCGTGAAATCACAGATGAGATCGAAGCAGCAGGTGAGGAGCTCATCAACAAGCCGGTTGAACTTGCAGTAAGAGATTTTGTTGCAGAGAAGTTCTTAATGAACGAGCCTGATCCGTTTGATTACGATAACTAAGGTCTGATAATAAGTGATTGCTCAGGTAGCTGTTGAGAAAACGGCCTATTTTTTCGATAAACTTTTCAGTTATTCCGTTCCAGTCGGCATGAATGTGCAAATCGGAATGAGGGTTAAAGTTCCTTTTGGCAGAGGTAACAGTTCAAGAATCGGCATTGTTTTTCATTTATCTGAAACCGATGATTCGGAATTAAAATCAGTATTGGAAGCTGTCGATAAAGCTCCTGTGCTTTCTCAGGAACTGATACAAATTGCCGAGTTTATGGCAGAAAAGTACTTTTGCACTTATTTCGAAGCAGCAAAAATCATGCTTCCTCCCGGTGCTCTGTTTTCAATAAAATTCAGATATAAACTGAATAAAGAAAAGGCAGATGAAGCAAAAGGGCTTTCAGAAGAACAGAATAGAATTATCGAATTCCTCAGGCATGGAACCATAGATGACAACGGTCTGAAAAAGGACTTTGGAATTACTCCTGACTCAGGTTTATTTGCTATACTTGTTGATTGTGGCATTGTCGTAAAAGAAGAGATAACATCCAGAAAAGTCGAAGACGCCTCTTTTAAAGTTATTTCCGTTATTGATGATTGTAATGCCACGCTGACACCAAAACAAAGTGATGTATATGATATTCTGAAAGATTTCAGAAGTCTTTCGGTTAAGGAACTCCAGTACTACACCGGTGTTTCAGTAAGTGTGCTGGATTCACTTGTTAAGAAAGGCGCCGCAAGCTACTCATATGCAGAGAAGTTCAGAAAGCCCAAAATCTCAGCAGAAAGAGTATCCGGTAAAAAGTACGCTCTTAATCCAAAGCAGCATGATGCATATGATAAGCTTTACGGATATTACAGTGGTAATGATATTTCTACTGCATTACTGTACGGTGTTACAGGTAGCGGTAAAACGTCAGTTTTCGTAAAACTTGCAGAAAAAGTTATCAACGAAGGTAAGAATGTTATCGTACTGGTCCCGGAAATTTCTCTCACAGCTCAGACTGTTCAGACTTTCAGAAATATTTTCGGAGATGATATTGCTGTTATACACAGCGGTCTTTCCATAGGAGAGCGATATGACGAATGGAAAAGATGCGAACAGGGCAAAGCCAAAATTGCGATAGGCACACGTTCGGCGGTCTTTGCACCTTTTAAAAATCTTGGGCTTATTGTTCTTGATGAAGAGCATGAGCGTTCGTATAAATCCGAGAACAGCCCCCGATACAATGCAAAGGAAATAGCAAGAATAAGAGCCAGACAATGCGGTGGACTCTGTCTTTTCTGTTCAGCTACGCCTTCGGTTGATTCTTATCTTAATGCACAGAAAGGTGTTTTCGGATTTGCATCCATTGAAGAGAGATTTGGAAATGCTGTTCTTCCTCAGGTTGAAATAATTGATATGCTTGAGGAGGCGAGAGGCGGAAACACATCGGAATTATCAGTGACAACACAGAATTCGCTGAGAGATAATTTCATAAAAGGAAAACAATCCATTGTGCTTCTTAATCGAAGAGGTTATCACACCTATGTCAGATGCACGGAATGCCGTGAAGTCAGAACGTGTCCGAACTGCAGCATTTCACTCACATATCATTCTGCAAATAACAGACTGATGTGTCATTATTGCGGATATTCAGAAGCATTCAGTAATATCTGCCCTGTTTGCTCCTTACCAGCGGTTTCAAGTTACGGCCTCGGTACACAAAGAGCAGAAGAAGCGATTTTGCAGCTCTTGCCCGAAGCGAAAGTTCTAAGAATAGATTCCGACTCAGTTTCCGAAAAGAATTCTCTTGACAGAAAGCTCGATGAATTTGCAGAAGGAAAATACGACATCATGATAGGCACTCAGATGGTTGCAAAAGGGCTTAATTTTGAGAACGTTACTTTGGTATGTGTCCTTAATATTGACCAGATGATGTATAATGATGACTTCAGGTCCGGAGAGAGAGTTTTTGATCTCTTAACTCAGGTTGTAGGCAGAGCCGGTCGTGGTAAATATCCGGGAAAAGCTCTGATACAGTCGGAACAGCCCGAAAATGTATATATATCTTTTGCTGCTGCCCAGAATTATAAAGAATTTTTTTCTCTGGAAAACAATTACAGAAAATCACTCTTATATCCACCATATGCAGACATTTTATCAGTCGGCTGGTCTTCAGAGTCTGAATCCGCTACAAGAAATGCAGCCTTTGCGTTTCTTGATATTCTCAGGAAGAATCTCGCAGATGACAGGTACGGAAGCCTTCCGTTAAGAGTATTTTCTCCTGTTCAGGCAGGTCTTTATAAAACAGCAAATAAATACAGATATAAACTTTTAATAAAATGTAAAAATAACAGACTTTTCAGGGAACTGATATCATTAACAGCAAAAGAATTCCTGGGAATGAAAGATTTCTCAAGGGTATCGCTGTTTATTGATTCAAATCCGGAAAGTTCATTCTAATAATAGGAAGAGAAAACAATGGCAATTAGAAATATAGTAAAAGACGGAGATCCTATACTTAAGAAGGTCTGTCGTCCGGTTGAAAAATTTGATGACAGACTTGCTACAATTCTTGACGATATGTATGAGACAATGAATGAGGCTAACGGAGTTGGTCTTGCAGGCCCTCAGGTCGGTCTTATGAGAAGACTTTGCGTTATCGATATCGGTGAGGGCAGACTTGACCTCGTAAACCCTGAGATTATCGAGACTTCCGGTACTCAGGAAGATGTTGAGGGTTGTCTTTCTTTCCCGGGTGAATGGGGCATGGTTGAAAGACCAAACTACGTAAAAGTAAGAGCTCAGGACAAGACCGGTGAATGGTACGAGATTGAAGGTGAGGAACTTCTCGCAAGAGCGCTCTGCCATGAAATAGATCATCTTGACGGAGTTGTATTCCTCGACAAGGCAAGCAGAATGCTTACAGTAGAAGAGCTTCAGGAGATGCAGGCGGCAGCTGAAGAAGACGAAGAAATCGAAGAATAAGGATAAATTTATGAATGTAGTTTTCATGGGTACCCCTGATTTTGCCGTACCCTCATTACAGATACTTTTAGAAAACAATTATAATGTTACCTCTGTGTTCACTCAGCCGGACAAGCCAAAAGGACGCGGACATAAGATGCAGTTTTCTCCTGTAAAGGAACTGGCACTTAAGTATGATATTCCTGTGTTTCAGCCGGACAGATTAAAAAATGATGAAATCATAGCAGAAATAAAGTCTCAGTGCCCTGATTTTATTGTTGTTGTTGCTTATGGAAAACTTCTTCCCGAAGCAATACTTAACATCCCACGTTTTGGCTGCATAAATGTACATGGTTCACTTCTTCCAAAGTACAGAGGAGCGGCTCCAATTCAGTGGGCGGTTCTCAATGGTGAAAAGACAACCGGAGTAACTACCATGTATATGGCAAAGGGTATGGATACCGGAGATATGCTTCTCAAGGCAGAAACAGAGATTCCTGTAGATGAAACCTCCGGTGAACTTTTTGACAGATTAACAGGAATCGGTGCAGACCTTCTCCTTGAAACTCTTAAAGGACTTGAGGCAGGAACCGTAAAGGCAGAGCCTCAGAATGAGGCAGAAGCTACCCATTCTCCAATGATTACAAGAGAACTTTCTCCAATAGACTGGAACAAATCCGCAGAGGAAATTCACAACCAGATTCGTGGACTTAACCCATGGCCATCTGCTACATCAAGATATAAAGACAAGGGCATAAAAATCCACGCTTCAAATGTGATAAGAGGAAAAGGTAATCCCGGAGAGATTTTCAATTACAAAGGAAAACTCTGTGTATATTGCGGAGATAATGCTCTCGAACTCACAGAGGTTCAGCTCGAGAACGGAAAGAGAATGAGTGGAGAAGCATTTCTTCTCGGTCATCCGATAAAAGAGACAATAATACTTGGCTAATATTGAAAGGTAAGTAGTATGCAGATTGATGCCAGAACGGCGGCTTTGGAAGCTCTGCTTCAGGTAAAAGATAACGAAGGTTATTCAAATATAGTAATCGATAAAACTCTCAGGAAATACGAAATGGATAAAAGGGATTCAGCCCTTGCCAATATCATATTCTATGGAGTTCTAGAGAGAAAAATTACTCTTGATTATATAATTTCCCGTTTTCTCACAAAAAAGAGCATGAAATTGAGTTCTGCTTGTGAACTGATTCTTGAATCAGCCGTCTATCAGATAATGTATCTAGATAAAGTGCCGGATTCTGCCGCAGTAAACGAAGCAGTTAATCTGGCTAAAAAGCATAAATGCCCTCACTCATTTGTGAACGGCGTTCTCAGAAGTATTATCAGAGAAAAAGAGAAGCTTACATTACCGAGTGGAACAGATGCAAAATCTCTCAGTATTAAGTATTCAATACCTGAAGACTTAATCTCAATGTGGCAAAGCTCCTACGGTGAAGAAGTTACAGCAAAACTGCTCGAATCCTTTACAGAGAAATCAAGAGTTTATCTTCGTGTGAATAACACCAGAAATACCACTGCTGATTTTCTAAGAAGTTTTGAAGGAAGTGATGTTAATGTTGAAACTTATCCACATCATGATAATACCTGTATTATTAGATCAAGCGGAGACATCACAAAACTTCCGCAGTTTGAAGAAGGTCTTTTCCATGTTCAGGATTTATCATCACAGTATCTTTGCGATATAGTAAACCCACAGGAGAACGAAACAGTTGTTGATGTGTGTGCTGCTCCCGGTGGAAAAACATTCACTATGGCAGAGAAGATGAATGGAACCGGAACTGTCTATTCATATGATTTATACAAAGGCAGAGTTAAACTCATATTTACAGGGGCTAAAAGACTTGGCCTTGAAAATGTCAGAGCATTTGTCCGTGACGCGGCAACAGCCGATACTCATGGAATACTTGCCGACAGAGTTCTGTGTGATGTTCCATGTTCCGGTTACGGAACCATCAGGAAAAAGCCGGAAATCAGATATAAAGCTCTTGATACAGTAAGCGATCTTCCTGAAATTCAGTACAGAATACTATGCAACTCAAAAGAATTTGTTAAACCGGGCGGACTGCTTGTTTATTCCACCTGTACACTTAATCCTGAAGAAAACAACTTAATAGCTGCAAAATTTCTCAGAGAAAATCCGGATTTTGTTTCGGAACCTGTAAAGCTCAAAGTTAACAGAGCTGTTAAGGAAAATGATTATGAGCTTACAATGATGCCTTATCTTACGGGCACAGATGGTTTCTTTGCAGCTTCATTTAGAAGGATAAAATGAAAAATATAGAAAATAAAAAAGATATAAAATCTTTAAACTTAAAAGAATTAACCGAAGAATTAGTCGGTTCAGGACTTCCGAAGTTCAGAGCTCAGCAGATATATAAGTGGCTTCACAGCGGAGTAAAGTCATTTGAGGAAATGACAAATCTCTCAAAACAGATGAGACAGGATCTCGACGAAAAATACTATATAGCCTCATGTGATATTGAACTTAAAAGGGTTTCAAAACTTGACGGTACAGTGAAATACCTTTACAGGCTTCATGATGATGAATATATTGAAGCGGTTGTAATGAAATATCACCATGGCAATTCGATATGTATTTCATCTCAGGTTGGCTGTAAAATGGGCTGCAACTTCTGCGCAACAGGAAAAAACGGATTTACAAGAAATCTTCTTCCTTCGGAAATGCTGTCTGAAATCATGGAAGCTCAGAATGACATAGGCGAAAGAATATCCAACATAGTCCTCATGGGTATGGGTGAACCGCTGGATAACTACGATAATGTTCTGAAGTTTCTCGAACTTATTTCTGATGAAAACGGTATGAATATCGGAATGAGACATATCTCACTTTCCACCTGTGGCATTGTAGATAAGATTTATAAACTGGCTGACAGAAAAATGCAGCTGACACTTTCGGTTTCACTTCATGCACCGAATGATATGCTTCGTGACAGCATGATGCCGATAAACAAGCGCTGGAATACTGATGAACTGTTAGATGCATGCAGATATTACTGCAAACAGACAAACAAACGTATTTCATTTGAATATGCTATG
>JAUNDK010000097.1:3524-5770 GCA_030526115.1 Clostridia bacterium | reverse complement strand
TTTTCGGGGTGATTTCTGAACCGTGCATTGTAGTTGTCGCTCATTCTGTTGTATCTCTCGATAAACTCCATGTTCATAGTCTGAATCTTGTACTTACGCTTTTCTTTCAGCTCATCTATTACTGCCTTTTCGAGAACCGACAGTCTCGGTGCGCCAATCTGAAGATTGTAGTTCAGATGAACCATACAGGCCTGAATGCCGATAATCAGACCTGCGTCGAACAGTTCGTCGGAAGAGGTTGAGCTTACATTTCGGAAAATTCCGCTGTCTCTCTCATCGCCCTTGAGTATCCATGTGAGCTGTCTGTCCGGATAATTGCGGTACCTGTAATTATAGGCAGTGAATATATCCTGATAATCCCTGTTGGCCTTGTAGATAAATTCCTCAGTGTCCGCACATCTCTGCTCTGTCCACTTTCCGTGCTTCTTTGCTTTCTCGATTTCCCTGTTGATGGCTGCTTCGAGTTTCTTGAGTCTCTTGGCGCCGATGCCGAAGAGCTCATAGGCGAGAATCTCTGTAATCATTATTCCGATGCCGAGGCCGTTGTCCATAATGGAACCCGTTACATGGTCCTGGGTTCTGTTTTTGTAATTACATTTCATCTTCCTGTTCCCCTTTACCGTGCATTTCTTTCAGCCTTCTGTCCCATCGTTCCCACTTCGGGTGGTTCCTGATTTCCTTTCGCTTCGGAAGTATGCCGAGCGCCATAAGTACGATACATACATCCTCGGCCTCTTCGATGAGGTTCGCCCTGGCTTCAGCGAATTCAATCGGTGTGGGGTTGTCGGATTCAAAGGCGGCTCTTTTCACTTTGCAGGAAGCCTTAATCAGTTCCGCCGCCTCTTCTTCGAGTAAATCGAGAAAACTTCTGTAAGATGTCTTCTCCCGGATTCTTGTTATAATTTCGTTGCTCATTTTATGTATTTTGTCCTCCTGAGTCTTCTTTCGTTTTTGTCAAGCATGTGTGCCAGAATATCAATGCTTTCTTCAAGTCTGCGCTTTTCCCTGAGCCTGTTGTTTTCCTCCACCTGATGAATGTATATCCCGCAGGTGGAATGGCAGTCGGGGCTTCTCCTTGGGCATTCCTTCCAGCACCTTGTGTGTATTTCGTCGCTCATCAGTACAATCCTTTCACCCAGTCCACAGCTTCCTTTCTGCTCTCGAACATTCGGGTAAATCCGTTAATGTCCATTGCGGCATATCTGCCCGGTTCAATCTCACTGATTATTCCGTATGGCGGAAACTTCTTCCTGAGTGCTTTTCTGAATTCTTCGGGGCTTACTGTCTCGCAGATCATCGCTTCTTTTTGTCAATCTGTGCGAGGATAACTGCTGTCACGATTGCCCCGGCAAGTGAACTGAACAGCGGTATGATTACTGATTCCATCTTTCCGCAATTACCTCCATGTAAGCTGCAAGAGCTGACTTCATGAGCATTATGTCCCCCGATGTGATTAACTCCTCATCGCATCCGTCGGTGTCATACATAACACCTTCGTGGGCAAACTCCAGCCTGCGTATCAGCCCTGCAATTTTTTCGATTTCTTCTTTGCCTGTCATTTCTTCCTCCTCGAGGATAACCACAATGCGTGGATTGTCCCTGTCAACCTCGTAGAAATCCCTAATGTTCCCAATCTGCTTCCATCCGTCGTTCTCAAGGTACCCGTTCTTCACAAGGGCATCCTGAATCACCTTGCGCCCGAAACTCGAGATATTATCCTTGTCTCTGCGCCTGTCTTCTTCGTACCAGATGTAAGTCATGTTTACCCTGCGGCGGATTTTCGCCTGCTTCAGACCGTAGCGGATGAATACACCCACCTTTGCCTGCGCCTGCTGCTTCATGTTGTTGCCCATCTTTGCATTCTTGCGGTTGGCATCGATGAACTCATTTAGTCCGGGAAGTCTCCCGGGAATGACGAATTTATATCTCATCTTCATCATCCTCGGTAGCTTAATCCGCAATATCGTCGAGATAGCTTACATCGAAGCTGTCATTCTGTTTGTTTGTGACAGGTCCTGCTCTTTCCGCCGCAAACTCCTTCTCTCTCTTTTCCCAGTTGGAGGCGGCGGCTTTCCAGTCCTTGATAGGTGCCCTGCTTTTGCCCTGAACCCATCCGTTTGCCTGAAAATAGTTGTAGAAACTCTCGGGGTCACTTCTGTAACCCCGTTCCGTGAAGAGAGAGACAACATCATCGAGCGAGTGCGGGAGCCTTTCAGGCGACTTTCTCTCTACTCTCTCTTTATTAT
>JAUNDK010000097.1:2302-3514 GCA_030526115.1 Clostridia bacterium | reverse complement strand
TGGTATGGTTTGGTATGGTTTGGTTTGGGTTTTTGGGTTTTGAATTTTCGCTTTCTGAAACCGTTGGGTTTTTGGGTTTTTTATTTTCGTCGGAAAAAACCACTGGGTTTTTGGGTTTTTCGGCTTTCTCTTCTTCCGAGCCTTTTTCTTCTGTCTCCTGTTCAGTCTTTTTAGGTCTGCCTCCCTTGGCGCCGTTCTTGCGGTTCTTCTCTGTTACCTCTTCGTGACTTGCTCTGTATCTGTCATCAATAACTTTGATGAGAGGCCAGAGTGTGGCAGCTTTGCCTGTGAGGTTCGGCTCTTCTCCTGTCTGTGCATAATGAAGAAGGCCCAGTATGAGCTGTCCGAATTCAGCGTCATTTAAAGATTCTCTTAAAGCTCTGTATTCATCAATTGGTAATGGCACATAATTTCGAGGCATCCTTAAATCTCCTTATATCAGAATGGTAAATCGTCGTCGTACTCAATGTTAGGATTAACAGGCGGAGGATTATGTCCGTAACCTATCGGTCTTTCCTGCTGTCCCTGAATGTGCTGCTGTGCGTAATTGTAACCGTCATTGTTGCCGGCATAAGGCGGCGGAGCATTGTACTGCGCCTGCTGTGGGTACTGCTGTCCCTGTGGCTGATACTGTGGCCGGCTCTGTGCCTGACCGCCGCTCTCGCTCTTGCTTCCGCAGAAGCTTACATCACGGGCAACAACTTCGTATGCTGTGCGGTTGCTTCCGTCCTTGTCCTGATATCTTCTTGACTGAAGCTCACCTGTCAGAGCTATCATGTCGCCCTTGTGGAAGTACTTGCAGATAAACTCCGCTGTCTGTCTCCATGCTGTAATCGGAATAAAGTCCGTCTGTCTCTGTTCTCCCTGCTTTGCATAGGAGCGCTCAACCGCAAGGCTGAAACTGGTTACGGATGTTCCTGTCTGTGTTGTCTTTAACTCGGGATCATCACAAAGTCTGCCCATGAATACACAGTTGTTAATCATTGTATTTCCTCCCTAAAATCTCTAAATAACTCGCTACTCCATTGCACTCGAGCTTTGAAAGGTTCACGAATCTGTCCTCAACCGCCTTTATAATTACAGCCGGTCCCCAGATGATGTTCTTTCCAAGTCTGAAGTTCTCCGGAAGTCCAAGGTTGAAACATGATGCTCTTTTTGTAATCACAACGTATGAGAAATCATCGTAGCTTTCAAATGTTAATGATTCAATGT
>JAUNDK010000097.1:579-2292 GCA_030526115.1 Clostridia bacterium | reverse complement strand
GCCTTCTTGAATGCCTCGAGGGTATTCTCTATCATTACCGCTTCAGGCTTCTTGTTCGGCTCTACCAGAAGAACCTGAATTAAATCACTCATCGTTCTTGTCCTCTTCGAAAGCTCCAAGCTTTGCAAGCTCTCTTCCAATCTTATCGCAGTTGGAATCGATGTTGTTTATCTGCTTCAGAACACCCTTGTATGGTAAACCCTTATTTAAGGTGTCAACCAGAGCTTCCATTGCCTGAATCTTGAACTGATACGCAGCATTAAGTTCCATTTCAAGAAGTTCTTTCTTGGCATCCTCACCTAAAGCGTTTAATAAGATATCATTGAATGAATCGAGATTAAGTTTTGACATTGCATTTTCCTCCTTGATAAACTGAATACTTATCGTCTTTTCTGTCTCTCGTTAAACTGCATCAAAGCTTTGTCATAATCTGCTTTTGAAATATCCTGCAGGCTCATGAACTCCTCAAGCTTCTCATCACGTATCTTGGACAAATCAACCTCTTTGTCGTGGTAAATGACAGTCCAGTTAATCTGATACTCAGGCGGTGCCTGACGTGTCTGTTCCGCCGCCTGCGGAGCTTTCTTTGTCTGATTCTTCTGTGTGTCCTTGCCCTGCTTTCCCGGGTACTCGAAGACAACAGCTCCGTTGTTCTCGTTGACTATTACAAGTTTCTCAATCTTCTTGTCCCTGATGCTTATGTCAGCCACAGCGAACTTATCGTAAGTGGCCCACTTGCCGTTCTTCTGATCTCTGTCGTAACCTGCACCGTTATTCCACCATACAGTTATGCGTGGAGCGGTGTACAGCTCTCTGCCTATTCCCCAGTTTACGCAGGCTCTCTTGAAGCTGTCGCTTGCCATTCCCTTTTCTGCTTCGGTGTTGGACTGTACTCCGACATCTTCCTTTTCTACCCAGCAGTTCATGTCTGTGTCGTAAATGCTTACGATACAGTTTGCGTTGTCTCTGGTGTGTCTTCTCTGCCAGCCTGTCGGGCCAACTGTCTCATCAAGAATCTGCATATCACATCTTGCATCCTTGTAAAGGAGCAGTGTGATTTTTTTATCTGTAATCTGTCCTACTCTGACATCTATCTCGTCCGCTGTCAGATCTCTGAATTTTAATTCCATTTAACTATCTCCTCCGGTTCAACATCCAGTGCGGCGGCAACCAGCTCTACACAGTCTTCTCGAACTCTGTTGTCTGTGTTAATCAGCCTTCTCAGGGTCGGTTCACTTACTCCGGAGAGCTTCGAGAGCATTCTCTGTGTGTAGTGAAGTCTCTCCATGTGAAATAAGATTTTCTCTTTGTCGCCTCTTGCCCACTTTGCTCTCTCACCATGATAATAATCACGTCTTCTGAACATTTCCTATATCCTCCAGACGGACACCCAGCACATAGGCAAACTCTAAAGCTGTACCTCGTCTTACACTGAATCCCTGTGCGATTTTGTACCAGGTGGAATGATGTACCTCTGCTTTGTTCAGGAGTTCGGTGAGTGTCCATCCTTTTTCGTCTGAAAGTTTGCGAATCTTCTTGTAATCGAGCTGAACCATTACCATTAAGCTTCGCCTCCCTCGTTCAGAGCCTTGAGGGTCTTCTGCACCTTTCTCATGCTCATTTCCCACCTGAAGAGGAAATACTCGCTCGAAGTCATCTCTTTGTAGTCAACTTCGCTTTCGTAGTTGAGTGCTACGACAATTTTTCTCAAAA
>JAUNDK010000097.1:0-550 GCA_030526115.1 Clostridia bacterium | reverse complement strand
TTCGTTGTTATAATTTCGTAACCGCTGTCAGCCCTCGTCCGGCTGGTGGCGGTTCTTTTTATGTCCGCTCATGCCCGGGCCTCTTTCTTCTCTACCCAGTAGACTTTCTTTCCGTCTGCTTCGTCGAAGTAAATGTCATAGTAATAACCTGCAAAGCCCTTCACAACCTTAAACTCCGCATCGTCGGAAACCTTCTTGAAGTATCTTCTCGGTGATGTCTTGGACTTGCCGAGGCTGAAGCCTTTATCGTTGGTTACGAAGTACATTCTGCCTTCCTTCTCGCTTACTGCGTAGGCAACACGCTCGCCAAGAGCTTCAGGTGTCACCATGTCACCGTGGAAAGAAACTCTGAACACGTCTTTTCCGTCTTTCTTTTTGCTTAAAGTAATGCTGACGTGAGCATCTTTCTTTAACGGGCCCTTCGGTGCACTCACCATCTGTGTGGGAACCGTCCAGTTAATGAAATTAACGTTTACCTTACTGTTCTTAATCACATTCTCATTCGCCTTTCTTATTTTCTCCGGATAACTTCCCTCAATGGGCTTGTTCC
>JAUNDK010000021.1:27722-35729 GCA_030526115.1 Clostridia bacterium | reverse complement strand
TGCATTGCGGATATGTTCTATTTCTCCCTTGCGGGCTGGAGCGTTAAGGCTGTTATCGCAACTCTGCTTATTACCGTAGGTAATGGCGTGGGCGGTGTTCTTCTGCCCCTTGCTGAGAAATTAAAGAGTGAAAATTAAGCAAATTATCCACATTTAATATAAGTTAATAAATGATTTTTAGAATACTGCCGAACTGATATTTTATATTTGTATTCGGCAGTATTTCTGTGTTATAATGCACTAAAGTATATCCAAAATATTAAGAAAGAGGATGAACAAAATGGATTTTAACAAGATCGCTTTAGAAAAGCATGCCGAGTGGCAGGGAAAAATCAGAGTTGAGGCAGCTTGCCCGCTTGAGACAAGAGATGACCTCTCCACAGCTTACACACCGGGTGTTGCTGCACCATGCCTCGAGATTGCAAAGGATGTCGATCTTTCCTATAAATACACAAGACGCGGTAACCTTGTTGCTGTTGTAACAGACGGTACAGCCGTTCTCGGTCTCGGTGACATCGGTCCTGAGGCAGGTATGCCTGTTATGGAGGGTAAATGCACACTCTTCAAGGCTTTCGGTGATGTAGACGCATTCCCAATCTGCGTCAGATCCAAGGATGTTGATGAGATTGTTCACACAGTAGAGATGATTGCAGGTTCCTTCGGCGGTATCAACCTCGAAGATATCTCTGCTCCACGCTGCTTCGAGATTGAGGAGAAGCTCAAGAAGAGCCTCGATATTCCTGTATTCCACGATGACCAGCACGGCACAGCAGTTGTTGCCCTCGCATCCCTCATCAATGCCCTCAAGATTACAGGCAAGAAGATTACAGAGATCAAGGCAGTTCTTAACGGTGGCGGTGCCGCAGGTACAGCTGTAACAAAGCTCCTTGTTGCCGCAGGCCTCAGGAACATCACAGTATGCGATAAGTTCGGTGCTATCTGTGAGGGTGACCCACAGCTTTCTCCTGCACATCAGGAGCTCGCTTCCTATACAAACCCTGAGCATTTCACAGGTTCTCTTGCAGATGTTATCAAGGATGCGGATGTATTCCTCGGTTTCTCCGCTCCAAACCTCTTAAAGCCTGAGATGATCAAGACAATGAAGGATGACGCCATCATCTTCGCATGTGCTAACCCTAACCCTGAAATCGGTTACAACGAGGCAAAGGAGGCAGGTGCAAGAGTTGTAGGCACAGGCCGTTCCGACTATCCAAACCAGATTAACAATGTTCTCGTATTCCCGGGCCTTTTCAGAGGTGCCCTCGATGTAAGAGCTTCCCAGATTAACGAGGAGATGAAGATTGCCGCAGCTTATGCTATCGCAGATTTCATTCCTGCAGAAGAGCTTAACGAGGATTATATCATTCCGTCCGCTCTTGATAAGTCTGTTTCCATGGCAGTTGCAGCAGCGGTTGCAAAGGCAGCAAAAGAGACAGGCGTAGCAAGAATCTAAATAAAATTTATAGTGATATTAAGCCGACGATGTCTTAATTGTCGGCTTTTTATATAATATTTACGCTTTATAACAAAGCAGAAAGAAAGAAGGAAAAGAATATGTCAGTCAATTCCAGGAAGAACTCAATTTACAGAATCGCCCTTGTCGGTGTTTTCGGAGCTCTTGTTTTCGTATCAAACTATTTAAGTGTACCTATTCCGGTTGCCATCGGTGATGTTTCAAGAATTCACCTCGGTAACATTTTCTGCCTCTTATCAGGTATGGTACTCGGCCCTGTAAGCGGTGGCCTTGCCGCTGGTATAGGTTCAGGTCTTTATGACCTCACAAATCCTGCATATATCACAAGTGCACCGTTCACATTTGCATTCAAGTTTGTAATGGCATTCCTCGCAGGTCTCATTGGTAAGAAGATGGGCAAGGGCAAGCCTGTTTACAATGTATGCGGCGGTTTTGTCGGTGAAGTAGCCTACATCATCCTTTATCTCGCAAGATCATTCATCAAGGGCGTTCTTGCAGGCAGTGCACCTGAGGCAATGGTTCCTACAATAATCACAAAGCTCGGCACATCCTCAATAAATGCAGTAATCGCAATTGTATGTGCTGTTCCTCTCACAGCAGTAGTACTTCTCGCTCTCAAAAAGAGCAGACTCATGGATGAATAATTCACATTTCGCTCATTATTTTCGTCACATTGTTTTCACATTCAAATGACATAATACCCGATGAACAAAAAGAAATGATGGTCACCGAAGCTATATTCTGTTGACTTGAATAATCTTTTAGTGTAAACTAAATAAGGAGTTTATGTTATGTATAATCCATATGAGAATAATAACGAAGCAATAAATAAAGAACAGCCTGAAAATCAGCCTGTTGAAAATGCTGAAAAAACTGCTGAAACAGTACAGCAGAATGACGGAGAGTATCATTTCGGCGGAAATCAGCTCCCAAAACAGGAGCCTGTTCAGCCACAGTATTATACTTATCCTCAGGGTTCATACTACAGTCAGGTACCTGAGCAGTATAACGGGCAGAACACCGGTCAGCAGAGTTCCTATACATGGGGAGCCCAGGCGGTTCCGCCACAGCCTTATTACACTAAGCCTGTTCAGCCAAAGCAGAAGAAGGCAAAAGATAAGAAACGCCACTCCACAGGAGCGGTTTTCCTTGCGGTAATACTCAGCTGTCTTATTTCTGTCGGTTCATCGGTGGGAATCATGTCACTTCTTCTGAATCAGGGTATTATAAAATCCGGTGACAAAGAGGCAGGCGACAGTGCCGCTTACACAATCACAAAGATTGTTGACAGTGCAGACGAGGCGATTGATGAAAATGCCGACGGCAAACTCTCAAGACAGCAGATTGCCTCAAAGCTTATTCCGTCAGTAGTATGTATTCAGAATTATCAGGTAAGTACCAATAATTTTGATGATTACTTCAACAGTTTCTTCGGCTACGATTTCTTTGGTTACGGGGGCTATGGCGACAGCTACGGCAGCGATGACAGCGAGGTTTCTCCTGCGGGAGAGGGTTCCGGTATCATCATCAGCTCCGATGGTTACATTGCCACAAATGCCCATGTTGTAGAGGGTGCAACCTCTCTCAAGGTTGTTACAAGTGACGGTGATGTTTACGAGGCGGAGCTTGTCGGTTCCGATGAAGTCACAGACCTTGCGGTTATCAAAATAGATGCACAGGATCTTCCTGCGGCTGAGTTCGGTTCTGCGGATGATTTATCCGTTGGCGATCAGGTTATTGCAGTCGGTAACCCGGGTGGTTCAGAGTTCAGCTCTTCAGTAACAGTAGGTTATGTTTCCGCACTCAACAGACAGATTACCGTGGAGAACGGCTACACCATGTTCTGCATTCAGACAGATGCCGCAATCAATCCGGGTAACTCCGGCGGTGCTCTTGTAAATGAGTACGGTCAGGTTATTGGAATAAACTCCTCCAAGATTGTATCCACAGGTTACGAGGGTCTTGGATTCGCTATTCCGTCAGACACAGCACAGCCGATAATTTCCAGCTTACAGAATTACGGCTATGTAAAGGACAGAGCGGTTCTTGAAATTTCCGGAACTTATCTTGACAGCATGTCCGCAAGATTTTACGGACTTACAAGCGGTGTCTATGTTTCATCCGTTAATTCCCAGAGCGTTGCCGAGGCAGGCCTTGAGAAGGGTGATGTTATCACAAGCATAGACGGCGTGGCCGTAACTTCTTCCACAACAATCACAGCGGTTGTTTCTCAGAAGAAACCGGGCGACACAGTAGAGCTTGTCGTGGACAGAGCTTTAAGCGATGAGAGCGGAATAAAAATTACACTCACTCTCTCAGAGTATAAACAGTAACAGATAATAAGACCTGCAAAGTGACATACGGTCACATTAATTCAGCGTACGAGTCTTTTTCATAAATCTCCTTTTTCAAGCAAAACGGCGGGGCGAAAGCTTCGTCGTTTTGCTTTATGCTTTTTTAGCCATAATTACATAAAGTGTTGACAAATAAGAAATATGGGAATATTATAGTCGGGTACAAAAAACAGAGTAGATCTGCATGCGTAAAGTGTCATGTGAACGGGGAGTTGTCACATGAACGAAAAGATTTTCTTGCGGTAAGCAGATCGCATCCCGCTGTTAATAAAATGGGTATATCTCCATGTTATTTTCAGCGTTTGACATAACAAGGAGGTATTTTTTATGTCAGACACTAAGAAAAATTTTTCACTCACCACCTATGATATTGCTTTCATAGGCCTGCTCATTGCCCTTGAGTTTGTTCTTAAGAGCTATCTGCAGATTTCAACACCCATTTCGAAAATCGGTTTCGGTTTTCTGCCCATTGCCGTAGCAGCAAGAAGATACCCAATCGGTATTCCGGTATTTGTTGCCGTAGCAGGTGACCTTCTCGGTTATTTTGTGGTTAATTTCGGACAGGCATTCTGTTACGGAATTACACTCACAGCCGCACTTACAGCTGTATGCACCTCTTTATTCATCCATAAAGAAGTGAGTGTAAAGAGAATTATCGCCTATGTTCTTATTAACAATATAGTCGGTTCTTTTCTTATGAATACTTTCTGGCTTCATTTCCAGTTCGGTATTCCGTATGGCGGATTAATTGTTCCGAGAGCAATTCAGGCAGGTGTAATGATTGTAGTTGAAAGCATTGTTGTAATCACTTTGCTTACAAAGGGAGATAACTTAATCAACCGCAGTTTCAGAAGATGATTTTCAGGGTGGCGAAAGCTGCCCTTTTTCTTTTTTTGACAGATTTGTTAACAAAAAGTTCATATTTTACGAGTAAAATAAATATAATTGTGACTATTTGAATTTATACAGGAGAGAAGAATGAAAAAAATTCTGATTGCACTTTTAATAACTTCGGTGCTGTTTATGTTTTCGGCCTGTGGCGGAGGGGAAGATGAGCCGGTTTATCAGGCTTCCGGATCGTCAGCGGCTGTTTCCGCAAACGATGTCTGGGTTTTCCCAGGCGGCAGCAGCTACGGAGATAAGGACATTTCCGGTTTGAGTACAGCGGTTGCCGAAAAGGTCGCAGAGTCCTATATATATGACCGCTTTGCGGATATAACAGTACAGGTTTTTGTCGAAGATTCCGTGTTCGAAATCACAGAGTCCTGCATAGAGATTTCCGAAAGCAATATTGCTTCTTCCTTTGATGAAGCCATGAGAAGCAATTCTGCGGTAAATATTACCCCTGAATACGAAATGGCTCTCACATCCGGTGCACAGCAGTCACTTCAGAATCTTTTGTGGAGTTACGAGGTGGAAACAAAGAACGCTACCGTAACAGGTTATGACTTCGACGTGAACAGCTTCATATATGAAGAGGGTGTGCAGGGAAAAAGCTTTGATTTCGATAAGACCGTTGAGCTTATAAACACTCAGATTAACGAGGGTGTGTCAGCCAATATAAGTGTGGAGCCGATATACGAAGACCCACAGATAAACGCAGATGATATCAGGGGAAAGTTCGGGCTTCTCTCTTCTTTTACAACCTATTCTTCCAATACAGATGCGGGAAACCATAACATGTCTCTCGCCATGAGCAAAATAAACGGAACCGTTCTCAATCCCGGTGAGCAGTTCAGCTTTGAAGACACCGTTGGCAATTCCTCGGTACCTGAGGGTGGCTGGCAGCCTGCAAGCGGAATAGTAAACGGAGTTCTCACACCGGTTTACGGCGGAGGAATATGCCAGGCATCAACAACACTGTACGTTGCCGTGCTCAAGGCAGGGCTTCAGATTGACAACAGAGAATGTCACTCAATGCCTTCTTCTTATGTTGAGATGGGTCTTGATGCCACAGTCAGCTATGAGGAATTTGACTTCCTGTTCAGCAATAACCTCGATTATCCTATTTACATAGAGGGCTACATGGAAGGTCTCGAGCTCTGCTGCAATATCTACGGTGTTCAGCCTGACTGGTGGGATGAAATCGAGATTTCCACATGGACAACAGAGGAAATAGAACCGAAGCCTGGCAACAGGTATATAGTTGACTATAATCTTGAAAAAGATGAAGTGGTTTTCAAGCAGGGTGCCCAGACAGGCTATAAAATAGATGCCAAAAGAACATACTACAAAAACGGCAGCGTCGTGCAGGAAGAAGCTCTCGATTCATCATATTATGCTGAGCTTCAGCCGACTTATGCGGTAGGCTCGGGAGTGGACATAAGTGCACTTGAGGCAGAGGACGATCAGGGTTTTAACAGTTACTATTGATTTTAAGGGTGGTATATGCCACCCTTTTTTCTTTTGGTTTCCATAATTCACAAAAAATCCACGCATATATAATATATTATTTGCAGATATAAATCTTTACATTTTGTGTACCTCGCATTATAATTAATCAGAATATCAATTATGGAGAAATATATGATTTTCAGAAATACAGATATGGAGAAAAAGAAGAAAATGAAAAAGATTATTGTTGCACTTATTGCGGCTTCAATGATTCTTGCATTAACAGCATGCTCCGGAAATAACGGGGAAGATGCACCGTCTGTCAAGAATCAGGTAACCGTATCGGCAGAGCCAACAGAAGCTCCGACAGCAACCCCTTCACCTACTCCGGAAACATGGGTTTTCCCAAGCGGAAGCAAATACGGTGATAAGGATATTTCAGGCATGACAGTTGAAGATGCCACAAAGGCCGCAGAGGATTACATTCTCACCAAAATGGACAGCATTTCCGTCAAGGTGCTCATGGAGGACGGTTCCTTCTCCATCAGCGGAGACGCAGTGGAGATTGCAGAGAGCAATATCGCATCTTCATTCAAGCAGGCGGAAAAAACAAAGACAGCCGCAACCATAACACCTGAATATAAAATTGCAATAACAGAAGATACAAAGGAAGCTCTCAGGGAGTTTGCTTCAGAATATGAGTGTGAGGCAAAAGATGCCACCGTATCTCATTACGATTACGATAACAGCTGCTTCGTGTTCAATGACAGCGTTGTCGGCAAAAAAATGGATCTCGATAAAACCGTTTCACTCATCAACAAGCAGTTTAACAAGGGTGTATCCGCCAATGTAACAGCTGAGATTATCGAGACAGAGCCAAAGGATTCAAAAGAGAATCTTGAGAGCAAGTTCGGTCTTATCTCTTCATTCTCAACATATTCTTATAATACAGATTCAGGTAACCACAACATGGCCCTTGCCATGAACTACGTAAACGGTACCATTCTCAATCCGGGTGAGCAGTTCAGCTTCGAGGAGACAATCGGTGACTCCACAAAACCTGACGGTGGCTGGCAGGCTGCCAACGGCATTGTCAACGGTGTTCTCACTCCTGTTTACGGCGGTGGAATATGCCAGGCTTCAACAACTCTTTATGTGGCAGTTCTCAAGGCAGGTTTACAGATTGACGACAGAGAGTGCCACTCCATGCCTTCCTCTTATGTGGACATGGGTCTTGATGCCACCGTAAGTTATCAGGAGCTTGACTTCAAGTTCACAAACTCTCTCGATTATCCTATTTACATCGAGGGTTACATGGACGGCCTCGACCTTCACTGCAATATCTACGGTGTTCAGCCTGACTGGTGGGATTATATTGAGCTCTCCACATGGACAACCGAAACAATTCAGCCTGAGCCGGGCAACAGATATATCATTGACGATAAGCTCAACTGGGGCGAGATTGTTTTCAAAGAGGAAGCTCAGACAGGTTACAAAGTAGATGCCGCAAGACTTTACTATAAGGACGGAGAACTCGTACTTCAGGAGGCTCTCGATTCCTCATATTATCCTGAACAGCAGCCAACTTACGCTGTACCTCCGGGAACAGACATAGAAGCTTTACAGAACAATTCATACGATTATAACGATTATTACTATACCGAAGAAACCGATGACGATATTCCTGAGATTCAGCCTGAGGAAGATCCTGTTGTCGGACCTGATGATGAATATACCGAAGATGGTTCCGGTGATGATTACACAGGTGACGACGACTATGGTGATAATGGTGATGATTATACCGGCGAAGACGATTATACCGGTGGTGATGTTTACACCGGCGGT
>JAUNDK010000021.1:0-27682 GCA_030526115.1 Clostridia bacterium | reverse complement strand
GGCTGACGACAGCTATTAATAATACTTTTACCTTGATTTTTTGAAGGGAGAAAGCCCGGACATTGGTTTTCCAGGCTATCTGTTTATATGAGAGATGGATTTGTAAGACTTGCATCCGCAACTCCTGCGGTTAAGGTCGCTGACTGCGTATTTAACGCAAACGAGATTAAAAACATGATTTTCGAGGCAGCGGAGAATAATGCTGCGGCAATAATTTTCCCTGAACTCGCCATTACAGGCTATACCTGCGGAGACCTTTTTAAGGACAGAACCCTGCAGGCTGCAGCTCAGGAGAGCTTAAAGTGGCTCATTGAGGAAACAGCAGAAGCCGATATTCTGGTCGGTGTGGGTATGCCTGTTCCGTACATGGGCGCACTTTACAACTGTGTCGCTGTTTTCAAGTCAGGTGTGCTTTTGGGTCTGCCTGCAAAGAAGAATATTCCGAACTATTCAGAGTTCTATGAGAGACGCCATTACACTCCTGCCCACGGCACAGAGGTCATAAGCTTCTGCGGTTTCGATGTTCCTATGGGCGAGAATATAGTTTTCACATGCGAAAATAACCCTGATTTCACCGTCGGCTTTGAGGTCTGCGAAGATGTGTGGGTGGCCTGTCCTCCTGCTGTCGGCCTCACAAAGGCAGGCGCAACTGTAATCATGAATGCATCATGCTCCGATGAAATCATCGGCAAGGCAGATTACAGAAGAATGATGCTCTCCGCTTTCTCCGGCAGAACTCTCTCAGCCTATGTATATGCGGACAGCGGTTTCGGTGAATCCACTCAGGATATGGTTTTTGCGGGTCACAGACTTATCACAGAGAACGGCTCCGTTATCACAGAGTCAGACTTATTCACATCAGGAATATCTTATGGTGATGTGGATGTTCAGCGCCTTGTTCAGGAGAGACGCCGCATGAACACATGGGAAGATAATTTCTCAGAGGATATCTTCTTTGTAAGCTTCGATTACGAGGATGAAACTTTCATCAACTTTGAGCTTGAAAGATACATTGACCCAAGACCATTCGTTCCGGGCAATGCACAGGCTCTTTCCACAAGATGCAAGACCATACTTCAGCTTCAGTACACAGGTCTTGCCACAAGACTTAAGCATATAGGTTCAAAAACAGCGGTCGTCGGTCTTTCCGGCGGACTTGATTCCACACTTGCACTGCTTGTTATGGTAGAGGCTTTCGATTCCCTCGGCCTTTCAAGGGACGGCATAAAGGCTGTTTCCATGCCATGCTTCGGTACAACAGGCAGAACAAAGGGCAATGCCCAGATGCTTGCCGAGGCTCTCGGCGTAAACTTCCGTGAGATCCCCATTCAGGCGGCTGTTAATCAGCACTTTGCGGACATCGGCCACAATCCTGAAATTCTCGATGTAACCTACGAGAACTCCCAGGCAAGAGAGAGAACCCAGCTTCTCATGGATATTGCCAACAAAGAGAACGGCATAGTAGTCGGTACAGGCGACCTCTCGGAGCTTGCTCTCGGCTGGGCAACCTACAACGGTGACCACATGTCCATGTATGCGGTAAACGCTTCAATTCCCAAGACTCTTGTCCGTCACCTTGTGAAGTATGTTGCAGATACCAACGGGAACATAAAAGATGTTCTTTACGATATACTCGATACACCGGTAAGCCCCGAGCTTCTTCCGCCTAAGGACGGAGAAATCTCACAGAAAACAGAGGACCTCGTAGGTCCTTATGAGCTTCACGATTTCTTCCTTTACTACATGCTTCGTTTCGGATTCACACCGGATAAAATCTACCGCATGGCAATAAATGCTTTTGACGGAATGTATGATTTCGAGACAATAAAGAAGTGGCTCAGAACATTCTACCGCAGATTCTTCCAGCAGCAGTTCAAGCGTTCATGTCTGCCGGACGGTCCAAAGGTCGGTTCCGTAACACTTTCACCGAGAGGCGACTTCAGAATGCCGACAGATGCTTCCTCCAGAATATGGATGGATATAATAGATAAACTTTAAGGAGACCCCCAATGAGAGTACTTTGCGTTATTGAGGTTACAGAGGAGGAGAAGACTTTAATCTCTTCTTCCGTAGCGGATTATGAATATATTTTCGATACAGACCCATCTCAGGAACTTCTGGAGTCAGCTGATATCATCCTCGGATGCCCAAAGGCGCCAATGCTTCGCACATGCGAAAAGCTTCAGTGGCTTCAGACTCAGTCAGCAGGTGTAGACCCATACATCGCAAACCTTCCTGCAGGCGTAAAGCTCACAAATGCCACAGGCGGTTACGGCCTCGCAATCGGTGAGCATATGATGGGCATGTATCTCTCCATTATCAAGAAGCTCGCTTTTTACCGTGACCTTCAGAACGAGCATAAGTGGGGAGACTTAGGTCCTGTAACATCCGTTTACGGTTCCACAGTTCTTGTTGTCGGTATGGGTGACATAGGCACAGAGTTTGCAAAAATCTGCAAGGGTATGGGCACTTATGTTATCGGTGTAAGAAGAAGCAACAACGCTCCTTCCGTATATGCTGACGAGGTTCACCTCACAGCAGAGCTTGACGAGCTTCTTCCAAAGGCAGACTGCGTTGCCGTATGCATGCCTGGTACAAAAGAGACCTTCAAAATGTTCGGCAAAGAGAAGTTCGGGAAGATGAAGGACACAGCCGTATTTATCAACATAGGCAGAGGTTCCATCGTAAATCAGCCGGAGCTGGTTGATGCCCTCAATAACGGTGTTATCGCAGGTGCCGCCCTCGACGTAACAGACCCAGAGCCGCTTCCTGCAGAAGACCCGCTCTGGAGTGCAAAGAATGTGGTTATCACACCTCATGTTTCCGGTGGTTTCCACCTTGACGAGACAAAGAGAAGAATTCTTAACATCTGCTGTGAGAACTTAAAGAATTTCGCAGATGGCAAGGACCTCAAAAATATAGTAGATTTCGAGACAGGATACAGAAAACTGTAATGATATATTTTGATAATTCTGCCACCACAGCGGTGTGCAGAGAAGCCGCCGACAAGGCTTACTACATGATGACAGAATGTTGGGGTAATCCCTCATCTCTGCATAAAGTGGGCTTTGAGGCAGAGAAAGAACTAAACAGAGCAAGAGATATAATCGCGGATAAACTCGGCTGTGATTCCTCTGAGGTTTACTTCACTTCAGGCGGAACCGAGGCGGATAACCTTGCAATATTCGGCGGTGCCGATGCAAGAAAACGTCGTGGTAATAGGGTTGTTACCACAGCCATAGAGCATTCTGCCGTGCTTGCCGCTTGCCGGCAGCTCGAGAAAATGGGTTACAAGGTTATCTATCTCAAGCCTGATGATAGCGGACAGATTCCCGATGCAGACATCTATAACGCCATAACAAAGGACACAATTTTAGTCAGCATGATGTCGGTAAACAACGAGACGGGTCTCATGCTTCCGCTTCAGACAGTCAGCAATGCCATAAAAAGAAGCGGAGCGCCGGCGCTTTTCCATGTGGACAATGTTCAGGGCTTCGGCAAGACAAAAATTAACATAAAGAAACTCGGAATAGATTTAATGAGCATAAGCGCCCATAAAATCCACGGTCCAAAGGGAGTGGGTGCACTGTTCATGGCAAAGAAGGCAAGAATCAACCCCCGTACTTTCGGTGGTCTGCAGGAAAAGCAGATTCGCCCGGGAACAGAGCCGATTCCTGCAGTATGTGCCTTCGGTGAGGCGGTCAGGGTTCTCCCTGATGAAAGGGAAGAACTTGAGACTATAACAGCAATCAGGGATAAACTGAGAACAGCCCTCTGTGAAATGCCTGATATAGTCATGAACTCAAGGGAGGATGCTTTCCCGTATATTCTCAACTTCTCCTGTGGAAAAGTGAGAAGTGAGACCATGCTTCACTTTTTAAGTGAGAGGGGAATTTCCGTTTCCTCCGGTTCGGCATGTTCAAAGTCAAAACCAAGCCATGTGCTTGAGGCCATGGGTTTTAATCACGACAGAATAGACTCCTCAATAAGAGTGAGTTTTTCAAGATACAACACCCTCGAAGAGGTCGATGAATTCGTAAAGGTTCTTAGAGAGGGACTGGATAACCTCCAGCAGAGAAAATAAAAAATCAGTAGTTAAGATGAACGAAGTCATATTACTTAAATTAGGTGAGATAGTTCTCAAGGGTCAGAACAGACGTGCTTTTGAAGAATCTCTCCTCAAGACAATCAGAAGAAGAATCGCTCCGAAAGGCGAGTATAAAGTAAGCATTTCTCAGTCAACAATCTATGTTGAGCCACAGAGAGACGACTGCGACCTCGACGAGGCAGAGGAGAAAATCTCCAAGATTTTCGGTGTAGTAGCTTATTCAAGAGCATGCATCGTGGAAAAGGACCTCGAGGCTATTCAGAAGGCGGCTGTTGAGTATCTCGCAGATGAACTCAATGCGGCAAGAGTATTCAAGGTAGAGAGCAAGCGTGCGGATAAGAAATTCCCATACAAGTCCCCTGAAATTTCAGGTGAAGTCGGCGGATATATCCTTGAGAATTACCCTCACATTGCCGTTGATGTTCACAAGCCTGATGTCACAGTAAGAGTTGAGGTTCGTGAAAAGGGTGCATATATTCACTCCGATCCAAAGCCGGGTGCAGGTGGAATTCCTGTCGGAACAGGCGGAAAGGCGGCTATTCTTATCAGCGGTGGTATAGACAGCCCTGTTGCCGCTTGGATGATGGCACGCCGTGGCGTAGAACTCACAGCAATTCACTTCGCAAGCCCTCCGTACACATCCGAGAGAGCCCTCGATAAGGTAGAGAGACTCTTAAAGAAGGTCAGCGAGTACTGTGGAAGAATCAAGATGTATATTGTAAACTTCACAGAGATTCAGGAGCAGATCAGAGATTTCTGTCCTGAGGAACTCTCCACAGTTATCATGAGAAGATTCATGATGCGTGTTTCCGAGAAGATTGCAAGGGAAGAGGAATGTCATGCCCTCATCACAGGCGAGAGCTTGGGTCAGGTTGCATCCCAGACCATGCAGGCAATTGAGTGCACAGACGCATGCGCAGGTCTCCCGGTTTTCAGACCGCTCATCGGTACAGATAAGTCAGAGATTGTAAAGATTGCCCAGAATATCGATACTTTCGAGACATCCATCGAGCCGTTCGAGGATTGCTGTACAGTATTCACACCACGCCACCCAAGAACAAAGCCTACACTTAACCTCCTCATGGGGGCTGAGAAAAACCTCGATGTTGAGGCTCTCGTTCAGAAGTGCATGGATACCCTCGAAGTCAAGTACATAGATTATCGCAAATAATCGGAGTTTATTATGATAGCAGAAATTATCTCAGTAGGAACAGAACTGCTCCTCGGTAAAGTAGTAAATACAGACACAACAATAGTCGCACAGGCACTTTCAGGAATCGGCGTAGACCTGCTCTATGCCGCAACTGTCGGTGATAACCCCGCAAGACTTAAAAAGGCGGTTGAAGATGCCCTCGAGAGAAGCGATCTTCTCATCACCACAGGCGGTCTCGGACCTACAGGTGACGACCTCACCAAGGAGACAGTTGCCGCAGCCGCAGGCAGGAAGCTCGTGTTCCATCAGGAAAGCTATGACAGACTTGTCGCCCAGTTCCCGGGAAGAGAGATGAGCAAGAACATGGAGAAGCAGGTATGGCTCCCCGAGGGCTGTGATGTCCTGCTCAATGATAACGGAACAGCTCCCGGATGTGTTTTCACAACCGACAAGGGCAAAATGGTAATGATGTTCCCGGGTCCTCCGAGTGAACTTGTGCCTATGCTCAACAATTACGCAATTCCTTATCTTCTCAAGGGTGATGAGGCAATTATAGTCTCCCATAATATTCACATTTACGGCAAGGGTGAAGCTCCTGTTGCAATGCAGATTGCAGACCTCATGGAGAGCGCAAACCCGACAGTAGCTCCTTATGCAAAAGAGGGCGAGTGCTTTGTCAGAGTTACAGCCAAGGCATCCTCCGAGGAAGAAGCTGACGAGATGTGCAGGCCGATTATCGAGGAGATTAAGAATCGTGTCGGAGATTTCGTTTACAGCGTTGATGTTGAATCCCTCGAAGAACTTGTAGTTAAAGAACTCATGGAGCAGGGCAAAACCCTTGCAACAGCTGAGTCCTGCACAGGTGGTTACCTCGCAAAGAGAATCACAGACATAAGCGGTTCTTCAAGTGTGTTCGAGACAGGCTGTGTAACCTATGCCAACGCCACAAAGGAGAAGCTCCTCGGCGTAAAGCATGAAACCCTCGAGAAATACGGTGCTGTTTCCGAGCAGACCGCAAGAGAGATGGCAGAGGGCATAGTAAAGCTCTCCGGTGCTGATATAGGCATCGGCATAACAGGTATCGCAGGTCCGGGCGGCGGAAGCGAAGAAAAGCCTGTCGGTCTCATTTACCTCGCACTTTCCGACGGTGAAAACACATGGGTAACAGCAAGACGCCCATTCGGCAGACGCAAGAACCGTGAGTGGCACAGATTTGTAGCCGCATCCCATGCCCTCGACATGGTGCGCAGATACCTTGAAGGTCTCCCTGTAATAGGCGAGGACAGCTTATAATTTGATATATCATAGTGTTGGAAAATATTATCCGCTACCCGTAAAGCGGCTAACAAAAGCACGGGATTAAAATATTATCCGCCACCCGTAAGGCGGCTAATAAAAGCACGGGGATAAAATATAGATAAGCAGAGAGTTTCAGGCGAAGCTCTCTGCTTTTAAGTTTACTCGAATATTGCTTTTTTCCATGCGTCAAAAAGTCTGTCCATGGTGAATGCCGCATTGGCAGGGCTTGTGGATGGCAGGCACACGGCTTTAATTCCCGTGACAGGCTCAATGTATTTTATATACAGCTTCTCAGCTGTTTTGCCGTTTACGAAAATTCTTCGTACCTTACTGCCGTTCAGAATTGCCGACAGGTCATTTGCCCTTGCATTCTTAATGCTGGAGTCTGAAGAACCCACTATGTCACATTCTGCGATGACGTCCCACATGGCAATGTGATTTCTGAGGGCGAAGGCTTTCTTTTCCTCTATGGTGGTCGGAGCATCCTCACCGAAAAGCTTTGCTATAAGTTTCCAGTATCTGTTCTGAGGGTGACCATAGAAAAAGTTCTGTTCCCTTGATTTCACAGAGGGGAAACTTCCAAGAATCAGTATCTCGGAGTTTTCATCCCAAAGGGCAGGGAAGGGGTGCACTATATGAGTGTACTTTGATGTGCTGTCAGTTTCTTTGCGGGTCATAGGTGTAAATGCCTTTCTGAACGTTCTCGTCCGGGGTATAGGTTCTCAGGCAATGTTCGTCACCGAGTACGACATTCTCATAAAGTGCATGGGTGTGGTCACCTGTAAATACTTCACCTATGGTTGTGTCGGTTACATCGCAGTAAAGGGCGGCGTATTCTCTGAACCATGGGTTCTCCTCAATGCGTCTGTTCCATGCCATGCCGTAAGGGCAGTGGTCCCTGCCGAGTTCACCAACCCAACCGCACAGCGGTACATCGGTGACAACATTTATGTTCTGCCATGTGCGGGGAAGTCCTGCTTCTTCAGCTCTTTTAATGCTTCCTTCGGCTCTCTCTTTTGCCCTGTTAAAAAGTACCTTTGTGATGAGTTTCTTTGCCGCTTCATCACCCATGGCATCACGTATTTCCTTTACGAACTCAAAATAGAGGTCAGCGAGCTGTATTGATATTGCCCTTGTGGCTTTTGCCTCAGGACTTAAAGTGATTTCTTTCTCCATGCTTGAATTCTCCTCACGAATGTTATAATATTAAGCTACTTTTATTATAGGACGGATAACATGAAAATTACAAGACCGGATTTTTACGACAGTTTCAAGTGTATAGCATCAGCCTGCACAGATTCCTGCTGTATAGGTTGGAAAATATATATCGATGAATTCACAGAGAGCATATATGACGGCATCACAGTCAGCTTCGGTGAGAAGCTCCGTGAGAACATCGCCCACGAGGAGGATGGTTCCGCTTACTTTAAGATGAACGGAAAGCGCTGTCCTTTCCTGAATGAGAACAATCTCTGCGATATTTTCATAGAGCTGGGGGAGAACTATCTCTGCGATATCTGTACATATCACCCTCGATTCTTCAATTATTACGGAGATTTAAGGGAAGAAGGCCTCGGTTTAAGCTGTGAGGAAGTTGCAAGAATAATGCTCACAAGGGAAGACCCGATTAAATTCGTAAATCTTGAGGATGACGAAGAGGGCGATGAGCTCGATATTTCTGTGGAAGAATTAAACAACAGACTCGCAAAGAGAGATGAACTCATTAAAACAGCCCGGAACAGAGAACTTAATATTGAAGATAGAATGAAAGCTCTCTGCGCTGATATGCCTTCAGATAAAGAAATTCTTGAGATTTACAGGTCCCTCGAGAGCATGGAAGAGAAATATCCACAGCTTTTAAATTCAGCGGTGGAAAAACTGTCAGATAAAAAGGATCTTTCCACATACGAAAAGGATTTCGAGCATATCCTCGTATATATGCTGTTCAGATATTACCTTGAGGATAACGGAGAAGCATGGAACGGGGAGAATAACATCAGGCTTGCCATGAGCTTTACCGAACTGTGCAGACTGTGCTATAATGCTGTTCTGTGTGAAAAAGGAGAGCTGACTCTCGCCGACAGAATCGACATAGTCAAGTGCCTCTCAAAGAATATAGAGTATTCCGATATAAACATAGAAAACCTGACAGAAAAACTCAGTTAAGGAGAAATTATGGAAGAAAACAAAGTAATGGAAAACACTCCCACAGAAAACGGAGAAGTTAAACCCCACAAGCGCAGAGAGCGTTACAAGGGTACCCACCCAAGAAGATTTCAGGATAAGTACAAAGAGCTGAATCCCGAGAAATACAAGGATGATGTCGAGAAGATAAAGAACAAGGGTAAAACCCCCGCAGGTATGCACATTCCGATTATGGTGGATGAAATACTCGATGTTCTCAAAATCAAGCCGGGCGAGATAGGCTACGATGCTACCCTCGGTTACGGCGGTCACACATCCAAAATGCTGGAGAAACTCGAGGGTAAGGGTCATCTCTATGCCACAGACATAGATTCCATAGAGATTGAAAAGACAAAGAAGCGCCTTGCGGAAAAGGGCTTCGGTGACGATATTCTTACGGTTTACAAGACTAATTTCTGCAATATAGATACTATCACCCCTGAGGAGAAGTTCGATTTTGTTCTTGCCGATCTCGGTGTTTCATCCATGCAGATAGATAACCCTGAGCGTGGTTTCACATTCAAGGCAGACGGTCCGCTTGATTTACGCCTTGATCCAAACTCAGGTACAACAGCCGCACAGAGACTTAAAGAGCTCTCCAAAGATGAAATAGTCGGTATGCTCATAGAGAACTCCGATGAGCCTTACGCAGAGCAGATTGCAAGGGAGATTATCCACACATTAAGAATCAGACAGCCTATCGAGACAACAAAACAGCTTGCCGCTGTAATCGAGAAGGCGCTTAATTTCCTGCCTGCCAAAACACGTAAAGAGGACATCAAAAAGTCCTGCCAGCGTACCTTCCAGGCTTTAAGAATCGATGTAAACTCCGAATTTGAGGTTTTGTATGAGTTCCTCGATAAGCTCCCCAACTCCGTAAAAAGCGGCGGCAGAATCGCAATTCTCACCTTCCATTCAGGTGAGGACAGACTTGTCAAAAAGGCCTTCAAGGCTATGAAAAGAGAGGGCATATTCAGCGAGATCTCCGATGAAGTCATAAGACCTTCCAAAGAGGAGTGCTTCCGCAATTCCCGTGCCCATTCCACAAAGTTAAGGTGGGCAATCAGGGCATGAGGCTGAAAACAGTAAAAGAACTTCTCCGTGTAGTAATCGGACTTGCAATATTTGCCTACGGGGTTCACCTTACCATTGCGGCGAATATCGGTGTAAACCCCTGGGATGTTCTCGGTCAGGGTATAGCAAAGCATACGCCTCTGAATTACGGAATAGCCATGACAGCCACAAGCATACTTGTGCTTTTGATAGATGTGCTTCTCAGACAGCCCATAGGTTACGGCATGTTAATAGATGCCCTGCTTACAGGTAACCTTGTTCAGCTTTATAACGATTACGGACATTTCACAAATAATCTTGTGGGTGAAACTCTGAAATTATCCGGTATTCCCGCTGTATGTGCCTCCGTTGTCATGATGTTAATCGGTATAGTTTTCATGGCGGTTGGTCAGGCAATATACATGGGCGCAGGCCAGTCCTGCGGACCGAGGGACACCATGCTGGTGGGCCTTGCTTTAAGGTTCAGGAAGATTCCCATAGGACTTATTCAGAACTGCATACTGTTATCCGTATTTGTTGTGGGCTGGATACTGGGCGGAAGCGTGGGGATAGGCACTGTAATATGCGTGCTTCTCACAGGCCCTGTTATGGAATATGTCTTTAAGATCATGAAGTTTGAACCAAGAAAGATAAACCACAAAAACATAATAGAATCCACAAAAATACTCTTCGGGGTATAAAAACAAGAGTCGGCTGATTTTTCAACCGACTCATTTCTTTTGGTGGAAAGATTAAAATACTTTTGCTATTTCGTCAAGCTCTTTTCTCGGCTTGAATACAGCTTCCTGATTTCTGTAACCGAGGGCGATAACAGCTGTAATCTGCTCTTCCTCAGGAACAGAGAGAACTTCTCTTAATTTATTCGCATCACGAAGACCCATGATGAGGGTATCAAGTCCCATGTCCTTCGCCTTGAGGCAGAGGTAGGCATTCTGTAAGCCCAGGTCGTAAGCTCCCCACATGTTGCCGAGTTCGTTGTCAGGGTTGCCCTGAGTGAAACCTGAAGTATTCTTAACAAAAGTGGTGACTACAAGAGCCGCACCCTTGCTGGAGTTCTGGTTGAAAGCAGGGAGAGCATCTCTTACTTTCCCGAGCATTTCGTCGGAGACTATAATATAATATCTGCCTGTCTGGGAGTTCTTCCATGTAGGAGCGAGCTGAACAGCCTTTAAGAGTTCTTCAATCTGTGCTTTGCCTGGCTTTTCGTCTGTGTATGCACGAATGCTTCTGCGTTCTTCAATAAGTTTTGTGAATTCCATGTCTTTCTTCCTTTTCTTTTATGGGAGTATATGACCTGCGGCAAGATAAAGTCTGTACCATTCTTCTCTTGTGAGGGTGATGTCAGCGGCGGATGCAATCTCCTTTATTCTTGCATCGGAGGCTGTGCCTGCGATAACCTGCATTTTTGCAGGGTGACGGAGTATCCATGCTGTGGATACAGCTGTCGGTGTGGTATTGTACTTTTCTGCGAGTTCATCGAGAACTTTGTTGAGTTCGGAGTATTCCTCATCTCCGATGAAACAGCCCTTCCATTCAGGCTTCTGGAACGGTGACCATGCCTGAATTGTCATGTCGTTAAGTCTTGAATAATCGAGCACGCTTCCGTCACGGTCTGATGAGCCCGCACTTGTCATGTTTACCTCCATGCCGTTTGCCACCATGTTTGAAACAGGCAGGCTGAACTGGAGCTGATTTGCAACGAGCGGCTGTTTTACGAACTTTTTGAGAAGCTCAATCTGCATTGGCTTGTGGTTGGAAACACCGAAGTATTTAACCTTACCACTACTTTCGAGAATATCGAAAGCCTCTGCAACCTCTTCAGGCTCAACGAGGGGATCCGGTCTGTGAAGCAGAAGAACATCAAGGTAATCTATGCCGAGTCTTGCGAGTATTCCGTCAACACTTGTGAGGATATGCTCCCTGGACTGGTTATACATAACGCCTGAAATGATGGAGCACTTTGACTGAATAATCATGTCCTCTCTTTTGAGGGACTTGTCAGCCTTTAAAGCCGCACCGAAAACCTCTTCACTCTTGCCACCGCCGTAAATATCGGCGTGATCGAAGAAGTTCACACCGCACTCAAGGGCACTGTGGATGAAGCTTACCATTTCATCGGTTGTTTTGTTTGCGTGTCTCATGCATCCTGCAACTACTGCGGGTACTTTCAGCTCTGTGGAGCCCAAGTTTATATATTTCATGAAAAAATCTGCCACCTTTCTTAAAAGTATGTCTATTATATCACAGTAGTTTTTACAGTACAAGACAAAGCAAAAAGGAAGGCGAGTCTGCCTTCCTTCCGCATAGGGTTTTATAATTAACAGTGAAAGTGATTATCTGTTTAATGTTTTCTGCATGCCTGCAAGAACACCGCTCTTTTTAAGGCTGTAAATGATAACGGCAGAGATTACCGCACCGCCTGCTGTGGAGATGAGGAAAGGAACAATATATGCATAAAATGCAATATCTGCGGCACTTTTGCCCATGAGGAATATGGCAACAGGGTAGGCACAGAGTCCGCCGAGAACCGCTGTTCCGAAAACCTCTCCGATAAGAGTTGCAAGGATGTTCTTTGTCTTTGCGTAAATTATACCGCACAGAACCGCACCGAACATGGAACCCGGGAATGCCATGAGACTGCCAAGGCCCAGCAGGTTTCTTATGAGGGATGCTGTAAATGCGGCACCGAGACCGTAACCAGGTCCGAGGAGTACGGCACACATAATGTTCACCATGTGCTGAACAGGGGCACACTTACTGCCGAGAACAGGGAAAGAAAAAAGGCTTCCCACTACGGCTACAGCACAGAATATTGCGGCAATGCTTAATTTTTTGATGTTGATTTTCATTTTGTTTTCTCCTTAAAATTACGGAAACGACCATATCAGCCCGCTTCCAAGATAATATGGTTATCCTGTGATAACCCGAATGAAAGCGGTCGATACTCACTGGTATCCTCTCACGCCGGAACACGGCTTCCCATCGCTGATATTCAGAACTCAAGGCGCTCCCCTTCAGTCCGCCACTTGCGTGGAATATGTTTCCTCCTTTCAAAGATAAACAAAAACAGGAGACTATGATAAGCCTCCTGTAAAAAATCCATAACTATGACTTCCTACGGCGGCATTATCCGCATCAGGTAAAGGGTCGAAGTTAGGTTACTTCCTCTCAGCCTGCTCACAAGCTCCCCTGTATTTATTGTGGTTATTATATAACCGAATATCCGAAATGTAAACATCAAATTCAGAAAAATGTTGAAAATTGTTTTTTGATGTATTAAAATTTAGAAAAAACAAGGAGTGGTAAACGATGAACATGGATTTTAACACATTGAAGGCAATAATCGATGCCTACCCTTATGAGCTGGTTTTCGTGGACAGAAATCACATTGTCAGCTTCATGAACAAAGCCGCAGAGAAAAGATACGGTAAAGCCGTAAAAATAGGAGAGAGCATATTCAACTGCCACAACGAGGGCTCAAAGATTAAAATTGAGGAATTCCTCAAAAGAGCCGATGCAGGCGAAGATGAGATGTTCGAGGCCCTCAACATGAAAAAGGGAGAGAGGGAGTTCTTTGTTCCCGTTCGTGATGAAGAAGGCAAGGTGATCGGTTACTTCGAGCGCCACGAGAAATACTGGACAGAGGAAACCGCAAAGGAAACTGTAAAGCCTTCTCCGTATATTCCGTATTGACGAAAAGGAATAATTCTGATATTATCGTCTTAACTTAATATAGGGAATGATGTTCTCCCTGTATGGTCGAAAGGCCGTCGAACCGCAGTTTTTGCTGATGACTTCTGTTTTTGGGCAGAAGTTGTCGGCTTTTTTGTTTGGAAAGGATGAATAATATGCTTACTTCACTGGCGCTGATATTCCTTGTAGGTCTTACAATGGCGGGAATATGCTCGAAAATAAAACTCCCGAGAATAATCGGAATGCTTGTAACAGGTATAGTTCTCGGACCCTATGTGCTGAATTTTCTCGATTCGAAAATTCTCGGTATATCCTCGGAATTAAGAAGCCTCGCCCTGATAATCATACTCATTAAGGCAGGCCTGTCCCTTAACATAGCGGACCTTAAAAAGGTTGGCAGACCGGCACTCATGATGTCCTTTGTGCCGGCATGTTTTGAGATACTCGGCTACACTCTGCTTGCACCGCTGTTTCTTGGTGTGACAAGGGGAGAGGCGGCACTCATGGGCTCTGTTCTTGCTGCGGTTTCCCCTGCGGTTGTTGTGCCGAGAATGGTTAAGCTGATGGATGAAAAATACGGCACAGAGAAAAGTATACCCCAGATGATACTGGCGGGTGCATCCCTTGATGATGTGTTCGTTATAGTGCTGTTTTCCACCTTCTGCGGTATGGCACAGGGAGGGGAAGCAAGCCTGATGAACTTTGTGAACATCCCTGTTTCCATAGCACTGGGAATTCTCGTTGGTGCTCTGTTCGGTGTGATACTTACGGGTATATTCGAGTTTGCCCACAATTCGGGCAACAGCATACGCAACAGCCTGAAGGTGATAATAATACTCGGTGTGTCGCTGGTGCTTTACTCCCTCGAGAAAGGCCTTGACGGAATAATAGCCATATCCGGCCTTCTTGCGGTAATGGGTATGTCCACGGTGATCAACATGAAATGCCGTAAGGATATGACAGCGGATTTATCCGTAAAATACGGCAAGCTCTGGCTTGCGGCAGAGGTGATACTTTTCGTCCTTGTGGGTGCGGCGGTGGATATTCGCTACACAATGCAGGCAGGCCTGAGCGCAATAGCCCTGATACTCACAGTTCTTGTTATCCGTTCCATAGGTGTGTGGTTATGCCTTCTGGGTACCGCCCTAAACACAAAGGAGAGAATTTTCTGCGTGATATCATATCTTCCTAAGGCAACGGTGCAGGCGGCAATAGGATCCGTTCCGCTTTCCCTCGGTCTCGGATGTGGAAATATCATTCTTTCCGTTGCGGTTCTCGCCATACTGATAACAGCTCCCCTTGGGGCTTTCGGCATGGATTCCACATACAGAAAATTCCTTAAACACGAAACAGGATAAAAATGTCGGGCAGGTGAAAAAATCATCTGCCCGATTTTACTTAATATTCACGCAATCAGTCTTGACTTGATTTGACTGAGGTTTTATAATTGTTTAGCAAACGCAAAAGTTTGCAAATTTTAAATGATTGGAAGTGACAACAGAGAATGGACGGCCACGAAAGTACAGGTTTAAATCCACGAATATGGGAATGTTTTACAGGCCGTGTTCAGGCTCTGTAAGTCTTAAATATTTTTGAAATTGCCCATCGTTCGTGCAATCCTTTGTACTTAAAAGAACACAGTTCTTGAAATCAGTCGTCTGCGAAAGGAAAAACACCTCGGACGGTGGTTTTTCTGCGCCCATTTTTGGGTAGTCAATTACGTGAGGAGATAATCCTCACAGAAAAAGTTTGCAGAATAAAGGAGGCATTTTCAGAATGGAAGATAGAGAATTCACCACTGAAAATCAGGCAGAAGAATATGTAAGTGAGCTTCTTGAACTCATAAGAAGCGATATTTCAGAAGACGAGCTGAGAGAAAAGCTCGAAGATTACCACGATAACGATATTGCGGGTGCGGTTGAAGAGCTGACCCCCGAAGAACGAGAAAAATTCTATCCCATCTTAGGTGTTGAGAGAGCCGCCGAGATTTTCCCTTACCTCGAAGATGTAGATGAGTACATTGCCGAGCTGGACATTGAGCAGGCCGCGGAACTTATCTCTGAGATGGACGCCGACGATGCTGTTGATATCCTCGAAGAAATGGACGAGGATGTTCAGGAACAGATCATGGATGCGATGGATGAAGAGGACAGAGAGGACATCGAGCTCATTCAGTCCTATGAGGATAACGAGATAGGTTCTCACATCACAACCAACTTCATCCTTATCAAGAACAATCTGACAATCCGTCAGGCCATGCATGAGCTGGTTGAGCAGGCAGGCGAAAACGACAATATCTCCACAATTTACGTTATAGATGAAAACGAGGAGTTCTACGGTGCCATAAACCTGAAGGACCTCATCATAGCAAGACAGACAAATGCTCTTGAAGATTTAATCTACACCAACTATCCGTATCTTTCCGACCATGAGGATATAGGTGAGTGCATCGAGAGAATCAAGGACTACTCCGAGGACTCTCTCCCTGTTCTTGACAGCAAGCATCACATCATCGGTATCATCACAGCTCAGGACATCGTTGAGGTTGTCGATGACGAGCTCGGTGAAGACTACGCCCGACTCGCGGGTCTTACTTCTGAGGAAGACTTAAACGAACCCCTCAAGCAGAGTATGGCAAAGAGACTGCCATGGCTTCTCATCCTTCTTGTGCTGGGCACAGCGGTTTCCAGCGTTGTAGGTGTGTTCGAGAGTGTTGTTGCGGTGCTTCCGATAGTAATCTGCTTCCAGTCACTCATTCTTGACATGGCAGGTAATGTAGGAACACAGAGCCTTGCGGTTACAATTCGCGTTCTCGTTGATGAGAACCTCAAGGCGAAAAAGAAAGTTCTCTTTGTGCTCAAAGAGATGAGAGTAGGTCTTTTCAACGGCCTTGTGCTCGGAGTGTTAAGTTTCCTGCTTCTCGGACTTTACATCATGATATTCAAGCACAATCCTGCAAACTATGCATTTATGATTTCCGCATGTGTAGGCGTAGCCCTCATGTGCGCTATGATAGTCAGCTCCCTTGTCGGTACTGTTGTTCCTATGTTCTTCCACAAGATTGGCGTTGACCCTGCAGTTGCATCCGGTCCGCTCATCACAACAGTAAACGACCTCGTAGCGGTTGTAACCTACTACGGTCTTGCATGGGCTCTGCTCATCAATGTAATGCACATTTCAGGTTAAAGGAGAAAGCAATGAACTTACCTTCAGATGTTTTTATGATGATGAGTGTCATCAATACAGAGCTAAGAGATAAATATCCGAGCCTCGATGAATTCTGCAAGGCAGAGAATCTCTCAAGAGCGGAAATCGAGGAGAAGCTTGCAGTGGCAGGCTTCGAGTATAACGCAGAACTCAATAAATTCTGGTAATTAAAGTCCGTGGGGAATTTACTTCCCTGCGGATTTTTGCTTGAGAAAAGCTTCATAAAGGTTTATACTATTATAAGTTTATTTTAAGGAGAACAATCATGAGCAGATACTTAATTGTTGTAGATATGCAGAACGATTTTATCACAGGCGCCCTCGGTTCATCCGAGGCACAGGCAATAGTACCGAACGTTGTGGAGAAGGTTAAGAACTTCGGCGGCAGAGTTGTGTTCACAAGAGACAGCCACGGCTCCGACTATATGGATACCGAAGAGGGAAGAAATCTTCCTGTAATGCACTGCGTAGAGGGCACCCACGGCTGGGAAATCTGCGATGAGCTGAAGCAGTATGCAGGCGTTGTACTCAACAAGCCGAGCTTCGGCGCAAGAAGACTGGGAGAGATTCTCGCGGCGGCGGAGTATTCCGAGCATATCGAGGAGATTACCTTTGTGGGTCTGTGCACAGATATATGCGTTATCTCAAACGCTATGCTTGTAAAGGCATTTGTGCCGGAGTCAAAGATTATCGTGGACGCTTCCTGCTGTGCAGGTGTAAGCCCTGAGAGCCACAAGACAGCCCTCGAGGCCATGAAAGCATGTCAGATTGAAATTATTAACGAGTAATGAGATTTACTGAGATTAAGTGCATTGACGATATGCACAGGCTCATAAAAGAGCTGGGTTTTCTGCCCTTTTTCAAAAACAGGGTCGAAGGCTTTTCCGTTGAGGAGAACATCGCCCCGGAATTATGGTTCGGTGATAATGCAGACGGCCCGTGGGAGTGGAAAGGTCCGCTTATCCGCAGGGGTGATATAGTTTATGGCAAGTTCATCTCCAACAGAGCCATGTTTGTCAGTCTCGATAAATTCCCGGAGTTTGCCAACATACGCAGAGACGGTTACGATTTCGATGCCCTTTTCGATGACGGAAAAGCTCCCGTTAAAGATAAAAATCTTTTCGACATAGTGTGGAAAAACGGAAGCATAATGACCAGGGCTTTAAAGGAAGCAGGTAACTACAAAAAGGACGGCAACAAGGGCTTTGACGGCATAATCAACCGCCTTCAGATGCAGACCTATATCTGCATAGCGGATTTTGAGATGGCTAAAACCAAAGACGGCAGAGAGTACGGCTGGGGCATAGCAAGGTACAGCACCCCAGAATATCTCTACGGCGAAAACATAATGAGCGAAGCATATAAGCACGAGGCGGATGAATCAAGAGAGATAATACTCTCTCAGCTCAAGACCATACTGCCCGATGTAAAGGAAGCAAAGCTCAGAGCAATAATCAGATAGGAGAAATAACAATGGGTTATCTTGATAATATGGATGAAGTAGTCGAGGATCTCGGCAACGAGGTGGACGGCGGCAAAAAAGCACCACTCAGCGAGAACAAGCTCCTCATTCTTGTGGGAGTTATAACAGCCGTGGTTGCTGTTCCGCTTTTTGTTCTCAAGTGGGTGAAGGGTGAGAACCCCAGCGATGTAATCGCAGTTCTGCTTGCCACAGTTTCGGGAATAATGTGGGCCAAGACCATAAGCACAGGCAAAAAGAAGTTCATCAGATGGACGGTAATAATCACTCTTCTTGCGTTATCCTTTGCAGGTTTCGTGCTCATGGATATGTTCAGGGCAATATAAAAAATCAGCTCTCACTTCAGCCGAGGTGAGAGCTTTGATATTATTCTTCGATAACTTTGCAGTCGCCTAAAATCTCAGGCTTATACTTCATGGAATCTGCTTCGCCTATTTCACGGATAACCTTTGCCGGTACACCGCCGACAAAGCTGTTGTCGGGAACATCCCTTGTTACAACGGCACCTGCACCGATAACACAGTTGTTTCCGATGGTTACGCCCGGGCATACAACAACATTTGCACCGAACCAGTTGTTGTCGCCTATTGTGACAGGCTTAGCCCAGCAGTATCTCTTTTTCTCACCCTCGGGGGAGAGCAGAGCAAGTCTCTCGGAAGCTACCATGGGGTGGCACGGTGTAACGATGGTTACGTTAGGACCGAAGTCGTTGTGGTTGCCTATGGTAACCTTGCCGTCATCCTGGCATGTGAAGTTGAAGTTGATGAAGGTGTGATGTCCGATTGTGGTGTGAGAGCCGTAGTGGAAGGTGATAGGGCCCTGAATTTTTGTGAACTCACCCATGGAACCGATAAGCTCCTTGAGAATTGCATCACGCTCCTCTTTCCGGTCCTCGTGGAGCTTGTTGAAATCTATGTTGAGGTTGTGAGCCTTAAGCTTTATGGCAACGAGTTCGGGGTCACCGGGGTTATAAAGCTCACCGTTAAAAATCTTTTTTTCTTCGCTGGTCATGTGAAAAATCTCTCCTTTGATATACATCAGAAATATTACACATATTATAGTACTGTTAAGAATAAAAATAAACAGTTAATATGTATTTCTCACAAAAATCTTTTACAGATAATTGTGTAATTGTTCATCTTGAAAACAATAGTTGCATTTGATATAATTATAATACAGATATAAGGTTCAGGATAAACTGCAGGAGGTAATAATTATGCAGATTGGTATCGGTACATATTCATTCGGCGGCATCGAGTCTTATCTCGGTATGGGCCCCACACTTTTAGAGAAATTCAAGACAGCAAAGGCTCTCGGCTTCGATTATGTTGAGCTTCTTCCCGCTGACCTCGATAACGATGTAGAGGACATCAAAAAGTGGCTTGATGAGGCAGGCCTTTATGTAACAAGCATTCACGCAGAGCCAAGCGAAGAGATAGTAAAGAAGATGGCTGCCCTCGGCGGTCAGGCTGTTATCTGGGCAGGAACAAACTTCAACTGCAGGGAAGAGGCAATCGAGGTTGCAAAGAAGCTCGATGCATGGGCAGAGATGGCAGAGCCTTACGGCATTAAGATAGGTTACCACAACCACGAGAAAGAATTCTATTTCGATGAAGGCAAAACTCTTGAAGAGCATCTCCTTGATAATTCCTCAAAGTGCTATATTCAGCTCGACTGCGGCTGGGCACAGCTCGGCGGTATGTATCCACCGACTTTCATCAGAAAGTATAAGAACAGAGTATGCGCTATTCATGTTAAGGAGAACAACCTCGTCAAGGGTCCGGGACCTCAGCCTGAGTCCGCAAAGGTTGAAAGACCGAAGGGAGGACCATTCGGCGACGTTAAGAACATGCCAATGGAGAAGAAGCTCGAGATTTTGGAGGGCTTCAAGGCACGTCAGGCAGCCGGTGACCCAAGAACAGCACCACAGTGCAAGATGGGCGACCCAAGCTCCAACATGAACTGGCAGGAGATAAAGAATGCCCTTGATGAGCAGGATTTCGATGCTTTCTGGATTGTTGAGAGAGAGAACTTCTACACAGAGCACGACCAGTGCCTCGCAGAAGATGCCGCCTATGTAAAGAACAACGTTAAATAAGATTATACACACTGATTTTCTCATGGCTCTGCCCCGAAAATGAAGGGCAGGGCCAACTTTTATGCAAAAACCGCTTGACTTTAATATTTTAGTGTGGTAATATACCTGCGTTGAACAAAGGCGTTCATCACTATGTTTCCTTACCCGAATTGGGTCTTTTGGGGGAATGCGGTGATGAGCGCCTTTTGTGTTTATGGGACTTTTAGGAAAAGCCCGAAAGGAAAGAAAGGTAGAAGCCGACCTCAGAACTGAATAAACCCGAACGTTATTGTTCATCTTCACGAAGTTCTGTTGAAAGAGGGGAAACTTCGCAGGAGGTCGCAGTCGGAAAAGTCCGGCTTGAAGATGAGCTTCGTTCAGCAGGGTAGAAAGGAAACGCACTATGAAAATCAACGCAAATTACAACAATCTCGAAAAGAGTTATCTCTTTATCACAATCGCAAAGAAGTTAAACGAGTACAAAGAGGCACACCCTGAGGCAGACATTATCAAGATGGGTATAGGCGATGTAACAAGACCGCTCTGTCCCGCAGTTGTAAATGCCATGAACAGGGCTGTCACAGAGATGGGCAATGCCGAGACCTTCCGTGGTTACGGCGACGAGCAGGGTTACTCCTTCCTTCAGGATGCCATAAAGGGCTACTATGCAGGCAAGGGCGTAGAGCTTGAGACAGACGAGATTTTCGTTTCCGACGGCGCAAAGTCCGATTTAGGTAATATTCTCGATTTAATCAGCACAGAAAACACAGTGCTTGTTCCCGACCCCGTTTACCCTGTATATGTGGATACAAACGTAATGGCAGGCAGAAAGATTGCCTATATGACAGGCTCCGAGGAGAACGGATTCCTCCCAATGCCGGGTGATGCTCCCGAAGCTGACATTGTTTACCTCTGCAGCCCGAACAACCCGACAGGTGCTGTTTATGACAAAGACCAGCTCAAAGAGTGGGTAGACTGGGCAAACGAGAGAGATGCCCTCATTCTCTTCGATGCGGCTTACGAGGCCTTTGTGGGTGATGAGAATCTTCCTACTTCAATTTATCAGATTGAGGGTGCAAAGACCTGTGCCATAGAGGTATGCTCCTTCTCAAAGACAGCAGGTTTCACAGGTACACGCTGTGGTTATACAGTTGTTCCTCATGCCCTTGTCAGAGAGAACACAGAGTTAAATCCAATGTGGAGACGCCGCCAGACAACCAAGTTCAACGGTGTTCCGTATATTGTTCAGCGTGGCGCAGAGGCTGTTTTCACAGAGGAAGGCTATGCCCAGACAAGAGCTGACATTGCATATTACAAAGAGAACGCACGTATCATGGCAGCCGCTCTCGATGAGGTCGGAGTAACATACTTCGGCGGAATCAACTCCCCATACATCTGGATGAAAATACCGGGTGGTATGACAGGCTGGGAGTTCTTCGATAAGCTCCTCGAGGAGGCAAATGTTGTGGGTACTCCGGGCGTAGGCTTCGGCAAGGCAGGCGAGGGTTACTTCCGTCTTACAGCCTTCGGCAACAAAGAGAGAACCATAGAAGCCATGGAGAGAATCAAAAAGCTTATAAGTTTAATATAATCCATATACAATCCTTAAGAACCGAGTGGGAGAAATCCTGCCCGGTTCTTTTGGCGTAAGAGCGCAAAAAAAGAAGCTCTCCGATTAGGGAGAGCTCCGAAAAGTTTAAATTAAAATCAGATCCAGCGAGCGTCTGTGAGCTTAGCTTCAACAATGCCGCAATCCTGCATGCACTTAACAGCCTTCTCGAGACCTTCGTTGACGGACATGAGGGAATCCTCATGCTCGATGCACATAACGTGATCGTAGCCAACCATTCTGAGGTTGGAGATGATATCCTTCCAGTAGAGGAGGTCGTTACCGTAACCACAGGAACGGAAGATCCAGGATCTGTTGATCTCATCTGCATAGGACTTAGTGTCGAGAACACCGTTGAGTCTTGTGTTGTTCTCGTCGATTCTTGTATCCTTAGCGTGTACGTGGAAGATAGCGCCTTCCTTGCCGAGAGCACGGATAACTGTTACAGGATCCATTCCCTGCCAGAGGATGTGGGATGGGTCGAAGTTAGCACCAATCTCAGGACCGACAGCCTCACGGAGCTTTAAGAGAGTCTGTGTGCTGTAAACGTTGAAGCCAGGGTGCATCTCGATACCGATCTGGTTTACACCGTGAGCCTTTGCGAACTCAACAAAGTTCTTCCAGTATGGGATGAGAACCTCGTTCCACTGGTAGTCGAGGATTGTGCCGAAATCGTTTGGCCATGGGCATGTTACCCAGTTTGGATACTGAGATGTTGGGGAATCACCTGGGCAGCCGGAGAAGCACTCGATGTTGTGAATGCCATACTTCTCAGCCATGAGAACAGCGTCTCTCATAGCCTTGTCGGACTCAGCAGCGAACTCCTTGTTTGGGTGAACAGGGTTGGAATGGCAGGAGAAACCTGAAACGATGATACCTGTATCATCGAGAGCCTTCTTCCACTCAGCATAAGCAGCCTCGTCATTGAGAAGAACGTCTGCGTTGCAGTGGTCATTTCCCGGATATCCGCCGACACCGACCTCAACAGCCTGAATGCCCTTGGATGCAAAATACTCTAAAGCCTCACGCCATGGAAGATCTCCACGGAGGTTAGAACAAACACCGATTTTCATTGGAATACACTCCTTAGTAATAAACAGATTTAAGATGTAATATTGCACACCTATTCAAAGCTATTATAACTATTTCACATTAGAATTGCAAGATTATATTGACTGTTTTGTAAGATATTTAAAAAATATATAGATTTACTTTTGTTTTTACTTGGAGTAGAATAAATTCACAATTTTTAAATGGGGAAATATTTTATGTCTAAAATCGAAAATATTGTAAAGGTAATAAAAGAGATAGGTGCGGATGCGGTACTTATTACTCATTCTGACAGCAGATTGTATGCTTCGGGATTCATCTCGAGTGCCGGCAACGTTTTCATCACAAAAAATTCTGATGCATATTATCTCACTGATTCCAGGTATCTTGAAGCCGCGGGAAAAGAACTGCTTTCAAAGGGATTTATGCTTGTCGATACCACCTCGGGTTATATTCCTCAGATAAACAGTCTCATAGAGAAGCACGGTGTAAAGTCACTTATAATTGAGGATAAGCATATAACTCTTCATGAGTACTCTACATACAGGGATAATCTTTCATCAGAGCTTGTTCTTGCAGGTGACAGGTTTGACAGGCTTCTGTCGATACTGAGCACGGAGGACAGAGATGCACTTGAAAAAGCGGAAACGCTGGCTTCAAAAGCCCTTGAGCAGACACTGTCTGTTTTCAGAATCGGTATGACGGAAAAAGAACTGGAAGCCGAGCTGATTTATAATATGTATATGAACGGTGCGGATGATCTTTCCTTCAAACCCGAAATAATTTCAGGTGCGAATGCTTCAATGCCACATGGTAATCCGACTGACAAGCCGATTATTGCAGGAGATGTTCTTCTAATGGATTTCGGTCTCGTAAAAAACGGATACTGGTCGGATATGTCAAGGACATTTGCGGTTTCCTATGCAACCGATGAGCTTCAGCGGGTATATTACACTGTGCTTGAGGCACAGAACAAAGCAATAGATGCATGGAAAGTCGGAATGACAGGAAAAGAGCTTGACGCGGTGGCAAGAAATCATATCATGCAAAGTGGAATCGACGGCTGTTATCAGCATGCACTGGGGCATGGATGCGGACTTCTTGGGTCAGCACCTACCCACTTGGCTAATCGATTCTCGGATGATATAATGGAGACAGGAAACTGCATGAGTTTTGAGCCGGGTATTTATCAGCCCGGCAAACTTGGATGTCGTATTGAAGATCTTGTATGGCTCGGTCACGACGGTCCGCAAAATCTTACTCATTTTCCGAAAAATGAACTGATTGTTCTGAAGTAAAAGAAAGGCAATACCATGAAAGATAAATTCGATTTATTCAATTACCTCAAGCCCACAAAAATGAGATGGGTGATAAGCATAGGCGGAGGTATACTCTGGGTGGCGGTTACCGCCCTGCTGGTTGTAACGGGCCACATTGCGTTATCCATGATTCCGTCAGTGCTCGCACTGTTTTTCTTCACAAGTGCACCCATAAGTTTTTACGAGGTCAAAAAGGCCGCAGACATATGCTGGGGCAATAATAAGCAGAGATTCGCAATTCAGAACGATTTCAAAGTAGGCTGGGTTCTTGACGGAGCAGACGGAGAGATGACCTTCGGTACAACCTACTTTTATAAGAAGAACTCCGCAAAAATCCGCATTTACAGCGACATAAAGGCGATGTACCTGATTAAGCAGAAAAGGGGCAACTATCAGGTTACCATCATAACCAACCTTCGCAAGCTCGATTACCCCGAGAAGCTCTGTGAGCTGAAAGAGGAGACTTACCTTGCCGATTACGATAAGCTCAAAAAGCACATGACAAAGATGAATAAGAACATAAAGTGCTTCGATTCCTACGAGGATTACATGAAGACAAGAAACTGAAAATGCAGGAGCGTGAAGATTAAAATTCATGCTCCTTTTGTTATTGTGTGCAAAAACAGGGCAGAATGGGGGTTATATTATAATATTCTGACAAAATTATGATTTATACTTGTAAAATTATGCAAAATAGGTTATTATTACGGAGTTAAATAAAATCGGTAAAGAAGTACTCGGGAGAACATGGCGCACGCCATTACCGAAGGAGTAACGCTCTCAGGTTTTAAGACCGGGTATGGATTGGATTCTGGAGAATCCCACGATGGAGTGGGTGCCGAAGGTGCAAAGGCGAAAGCCCAAATCTCTCAGGCAAAAGGACAGAATCAGGACACCAAAACCGAACTTATTTCGGTTTGTCTTGTTTTGTTATTGTTTGAGTGATGGAATAATTCTGTCACTCATTTTTTATTCTCTTTTTCCATCCCTTCTTTTATCTTAATATCGTTTTCAGGGTAAAGAAAGGAAAGAATAAAAATGGTAGAAACGGTTACAAAAATCAATGACTTTGTCTACGGTATAGTTTGGGGCTGGCCGGCAATTATCCTCCTCGGATTCGTCGGTGTGCTCATGACTTTCCTCACAAAGTTCTTCCAGGTAAGCCACTTCGGCCACTGGATGAAAAAGACAATCGGAGCTATTTTCTCCGATAAGCATGTTATCAAGCACACAAAGGATAAGTCCATATCCCAGTTCCAGTCACTGTGTACAGCCCTTGCCGCAACAGTTGGTACAGGTAACATAGTAGGTGTTGCGGGTGCCATCGCAATCGGCGGACCGGGCTCCATATTCTGGATGTGGCTCATCGCTTTCTTCGGAATGATGACAAACTACTCCGAGAATGTGCTCGGTATCCTTTACAGACGCAAGAATCAGAAGGGCGAGTGGGCAGGCGGTGCCATGTACTACCTTCAGGACGGCCTCGGCGCAAAGAAGCACTGCAAACACATAGGTAAAATTCTTGCCGCAATATTCAGTGTATGCTGTCTCTTTGCTTCCTTCGGTATCGGTAACCTCGCACAGATCCGCTCCATCGTAAGTAACGTAAACACAGCCTTCCATATTCCGAACATCGTAACAGGCATTGTGCTCTGCACTATCGTAGGTCTCGTTGTTGTCGGCGGTATCAAGAGAATCGCCCTCGTAACAGAGAAGATTGTTCCTTTCATGGTTGTTGCGTATTTCATCGGCACAGTAATCATCATCTGCATGAATATCAAGAATGTTCCCGCTGCTTTCGTAAGCATTTTCCAGGGCGCATTCAACCTTAAGTCTGCCGCAGGCGGTGCAGTCGGTTCAGGTATTGCCCTCGCCATGAAGATGGGCTTCAAGCGCGGTGTTTTCTCCAACGAATCAGGTCTCGGTTCTTCCGTTATGGTTCACTCCAGCTCCAACGTAAAAGAGCCTGTTCGTCAGGGCATGTGGGGTATCTTCGAGGTATTTGCCGATACTATCGTGGTATGCACACTCACAGCAATCACTATCCTCGTTTCCGGCGCAATCGACCTCACAACAGGTCAGATGACAGCTGAGGCAGCCGCACTCGGCTCAGATTCCCTCATGAACATGGCATTCTCCAATGCCTTCGGTCAGGTTGGTTCCGCATTTATCGCAATTGCGATTCTTCTCTTCGCATTCTCCACAGTTCTCGGCTGGAGCCACTACGGTTCAACAGCATGTGAGTACCTCTTCGGTCTTAAGATTACAAAGATTTACAAGGTATTCTTCACAGCACTTGTTATCATCTCCAGCGTGGTTACATCTCAGCTGGCATGGGATCTCTCCGATACATTCAACGGTATGATGATGATTCCTAACCTTATCGGCGTGCTGGTTCTCGCACCGCAGGTTATGAGATGCACACAGAACTACATCGACAGACATTTCCGTCATAAGGATGTAAAGCCTATGCTCTCCATGATTCCCGAGCTTGAGGAAGAGGAAGTAAAGGACTTCGATCCTGACGAAACAGAGTATTTTACATACTGATAATCCAATTCAGAATTATCAACCTCATCCGTCTCGTTTTGTGAACAAAACTCGCCACCTTCCCCAATCTTGGGGAAGGCTTTTCTTTTTGGGGTAACTTTTCTTGTTTTTGGGAGTTCGTCTTTTGTTTTGCAAGGCTTTTATCAGACTTTTACGGAAAAGTCTGCAGAGTCAGCAGGTCAGATGCAGTCTGCCATAGCGGAACACATTGCGAAGCAATTTATCCAATTCGGAATTGGGAAGTAGGAGTTCAGAATTATCAACCTCATCCGTCTCGTATTCGCTTGCGAAACTGGCCACACTTCCCCAATCCTGGGGAAGGCTGTTGACAAAGAGGAAAAAGTTTGACTTCTGTTTTGTCTTCCCCAAAGAATGGGGAAGATGTCACGAAGTGACAGATGAGGTTGAAAAGTAAGCCTCCAAATGCCTTTACCCAATATGAGCAAACCATCCTCCCCGCCAACAATTCCTCATTCCGAACTCCTAATTCCCTTGACATCCTTTCCATTTCCACCTACAATAAAACGACCAAATATAAGGAGTGATAAGCCATGGAAGGCAGTCTTAACATAAACGGCGACAAAGTCGAGATTATCTTCGACGACGGCACAAAGAGAGAGCTTCACGAGGGTGATAAGTTCGAGGTTTTCGTGTTTACAGCCCTCATCAGGTTTGAGTGGATAACAGTCACCCTTATAAAGGAAAACGGGGAGTACACTTTAAAGTCTCCCGGCTCAAGACCGATTCCCTTCGGCAAAATATCAAAAGTGAGAAAAGACGATTGACATGAGCGAAAGATTCACACCAGAAGTTACAACTCTGTGTTACCTTGAGAAAGACGGCTGTTACCTCATGCTGCACAGGGTAAGTAAGAAAAACG
>JAUNDK010000020.1:13647-36211 GCA_030526115.1 Clostridia bacterium | reverse complement strand
GTTTCTGTTGGACATTGTAAGGGTAAAGTCCCTGTCGGAGCAGAACTCCACTTTACCAACATTATTGGTGGATGTCAGTTCACCTGTTTTTGGCTTAACCGAGAAATAGTTAGATGGCATAAGGTAAAGCAGATTGATGATATCGGCTGTATCTTTTTCGGAAATAACACTTGAAACTGTTGTTTCCTCAAGCGTAAAGCAGAATTCCTGTTCACCGTCATCAAGTTCTATAGTAATTATCTTAAACTCATCAGAAAGAATCTCTTTGGCTTTCTCAATTTCACTTAGGGAAATCTCGAAGTCACATTCAACAGGAGGATAGTTCTCTGCCACGCCTCCGTTCATGGAACTGAGTTTATATGATACTCCGGCTACCCTTAAAGTGTAAAGTAATCTTGCCGCAATTTTAATTGCATTGAACTGCTCGGGGTGAACCATGCTCTCGGAATAAATAGGCTGAATACCTGATATTTTCACTTTAATGGCTTTTTCAGAACATGATATTCTCTCTGATTCTTTTGTAACAATGATGAGATCGGAAGAGAAGCAGGAAACCGTGCTGACCCACTCGTAGGTTTCACCGAGAACATCGAGACCTATCATTCTTTTTGCCTTGAGCTTTGAAACATCAAGAGCCGCCGCACCCCAACAGCCGTTTTCTTCCTGCGATGTAAACACAAGCTCAAGAGGTGGATGCGGATAATCATTCTCTTCCATAAGAGCGAGAAGATAAGCACATCCGTAACCGTCATCGGCACCAAGGGTTGTTCCCTTTGCTCTTACATTATTGTTTTCATCTACAAAAAGCTGAAGTGGGTCTGTCTCGAAAATATGATTGGAATCCGGGGACTTTACGCATACCATATCCATGTGTGCCTGAAGCATTACGACAGGCGCATTCTCGTATCCTGCTGACGCAGGTTTACGCACTATTACATTCCAGAGTTCATCCTGTTCATATTCAAGATTGAGACTTTCGGCCACTGAACATACATAATCAGAGACTGCCTTTTCCTGAGTAGAAGGATGTGGAATATTACAGATTGCCTCAAAATATTTCTGATGAGTTTTGTTTACATCCAATACATGCATAATTAACCTTCTTTCTGCTCCTCGATAAGAGGTACAAATCTTGCCCTGTTCATAAGCGGATGACGAAGGCTTATTGCACCCTCAACAGGACACTCAATTACACAGCAACCGCAATAGTAGCACTCTCCCGGGTACATTACAACAGGGTGTTTGCCCTTCTCCTGTGGGATGAGCACATCACACTGGCAGACATCCGCACATCTGTGACACCCTATACACTTACTCTCATCAAATGAAATAGGATTTGTTGAGCAGGATATTTTTTCTGCTGAAAACTCAACTTTTCTGAACTCTGCCATTATTTCGCACCCCTCTCTGCAATATAATCTGCGTTTCTCTTTTCATATTCTGACTTGAGATCACCGAAGTAATCGTGAGGAATAACGCGGGATTTAACCTCTCCGTTTTCCTGATAGATTGTGATATATCCTGTTTCAGCTTCTGCCTTACTCTCATCGCTGTCGCTTCTTACAAAGTAAAGCGGTTTTGAATCGCACTTACGGATAAGACATGCATTGAGAATAATCTTGCATACGGTGATGATATCCATTACCTCATGGGCACGCATAAGCTCATGTGGATTATTACAGCTTACCTTTGGTAAATCGTTGGCTTCAATATCCTCAATTAAGGCAAGACCCTGCTTTAAGAGGTCATCATTTTTTATACCACCGCAGTAGTTCTGCATTGCCTTTGCTACTGCCATGTTTATCTCTCTCCAATCGAGACCATTCTCAACATAGAGAGGTGCTAAAAGACGCTCCATCTCGGCATCGACAAAGCTCTGATCAAAAGCTTCGAGATTGAGACTATCTGAAGCTGATGCGGCTTTTCTGCCTGCATAATAACCTGTTGTGATGGCATGACCTGCGCAGTCAGATGCGTAAAGCTGATCACCAGCGGCATATATACCATCAATATTGGTCTTTAAATCCCAGTCTGTAATTATTCCACCGGGAGCACCGAAAAGCTGACGCTCCTGATCGAGGAAGCTTGCAGACTGCCAGCCTGTGCCGTAAGACTGAAGCACATGCTTTGTTGGATCAAATCCTCTGTCGGTATAGTTTTTGAGAATCGGGATTTTTGTCTTACCCTCTTCACCAACCATCATACCCCAGATTACTCTGCGCTCTGTATCAGGCATTCTTGATAAATCTGCATAGAACGGAAGCTTATATCCACGCTCAATAAGAGTATTAAAATCAAGAGTTTCCGGTCCTCTGTACTCATACTTCGGCTCATCGATAACACCACCCTTGAGGAAGAACTTCTGACCCTCAACAGGCTGATATCTCTCGGATACTGTTTTGAGTTCGTTTCCGTCACGGTCGACATAAGGAATCTCGACACCACGGGAATCTATCATTGTTGCGGCATACCATGTGTTATGGTTGTTGCCTGTTCCGTATGCAGGGTAACTTCTTCCTGCTGCGGAAAACTCACCTCGGACAGATTTTTCCATCATTGTGAACTCAACACCGGCCTTGTAACCCATTGCGTGACCCGAACCAATGGACTGGAATGGACGGAATTCGCAAAGACCCGGAGTATCAGGGCTGAAAAGCCAGACTCTTGCGGGTCTTGACATTGTGAGAACAGTTGTCTTTGATGAGAAAACTATGGTTTTACCTGTGTGGACATTCATTCCCACAGCACCTATACCCTGCTTTTTGCCGTTTATTTCTTTAACCATGAGGGCTGTTGCCTCTGTATGGTCAAATACTTTAACTCCGAGCTTTTTGAGCTGTCTGTAATATGCAGGCTTAAATGTGGAGCCCCATACTCTCATGGTATATTTGGATTTATAATCATAGGCATACATGAAGCCTGTCTCGGGATCTCTGAATTCTGCGCCCTCAAACTCGCCCTCGGTATCTCTTACCTTACCGCCGAAGGACTCCACATCAAGAATACGGTCATATCCTTCACGACACTCGATATAGTGGGAAATACCGTTTGAATAGTGATCCTGCTCATCGATATATGCGTAAGTCATCTCCTCGGGAGTTACTGTGCAACCCGGGTTGGTACATGCCATTTCCCAATGGTCAAAACCTGAACCTGCCGAACCGGAACGAACTGTTGCACCTTTCTCCACAAGTATAACTTTCTTTCCTCTTTCCGCTGCTGCTATTGCAGCATTTACACCTGCGAGGCCACCGCCTAAGACAAGAACATCACAGGACACATTCTCCTGCATTCCCGCCTTGTTTTCATAAGGCCATTTATACATCTTAACTTCTTCCTTTCTATGAATTCATAGTAAAATTTATTTTAACACTTTATTTCAATCAAGTAAACAACAAAAAGAAACAAGGAGCAGATATACTGCTCCTCATATATTATCTTTGTGTACCCAGGAAGTAGACAGCCATTGTTCCGGGGCCTGCATGGGCACCGATAACCGGGCCTATAAAATCGATGACTATATTCTTTACCCCATATTTTTTTCTGAGCTGTTCGGCAACATACTCGGCTTCGTCCTCACAGTCACCGTGACTGATGAAAACCGTCTGATTTGATATGTCTATACCTGTCTCTCCTGCCTTGTCAACAATGGCATCAAGACTTGCCTTTCTGCCTCGGACTTTACCGACATTGATAAGTCTTCCCTCATCATCAACATGAAGTATAGGCTTGATTTTAAGCATTGTACCTGCTATGGCTGTTGCCGCAGAAATTCTGCCGCCTCGCTTGAGGTGCATTAAATCCTCAACCGTGAACCAATGACAGAGGTGAAGTCTGTTGGCGTTTAGCCAGTCAAGAACCTCATTCATATCATATCCTGATTTTTTCATGTTCGCGACATACCACACAAAAGCAGTCTGACCTATGCAGGCACAGAGGCTGTCGAAACATTCTATTCTTCTCTCAGGATATTTCTCTTTTAAATCCTCTGCGGCAATAAGAGAACTCTTGTATGTACCGGAAAGAGCTGAGGAAAATGCTATGTAGAGTATATCTTTGCCCTCTTTGAGGTGTGGTTCAAAATATGATGTGAACTCATCCGGGTTAATCTGACTTGTTTTGCTCTGTTCACCGTTACGAAGTCTTGAATAAAACTCCTTTATGGGCATATCCCTGTTATCGCTGTAATTTGTATAGGTGTTACCGCCTATGGTAAATTTTAAAGGCATTACTTCAACACCAAGTTCAGACACCATGGCAAGTGGCATGTCACTGCAGGAATCTGTCATTATAATATAATCATTCATAATTATACCTCATCGTCATTGACATCATGATCTGAATCATGGTCATGGAAATCAGGGCTCATGTCGTCATCATCATGATCGTGAGTCAGGTCTTCACGATTAAACACTCTCTTTGCCACTCTTTCGTTTTCAACAGCGGATGAGAGAAGCTCCTTGAAATCTGAAGGATGCTTCACATTTTTAATGTCAAAATCTCCGAGAGTTTTATCCGCACTGCATACATGGACTGTTCCAAGACCGAAAAGGCGCTGACCAAGACTTCTTTTAAGAGAGATATCCATTATTCTGTAAAGACGGATTTCATCCTCTTTAACATTAAGGAAACCTGTTTTGATTATAAATCTGTCTTTTGTGAGTATATATTTGGTAAAGGACCACGGAAGTCCCAGAAATGAAGTTCTTTTTCTGTCGCTCCAGATGATTGACTCCCTGAACGCTTTTGCGCGTTCCTTTCTGTCTTTGCTCATGATGAATAACCTCCAAACACCGTATTGTTTTTATTCTATTATAAATGAATACGGTTATTTTTCAAGGAAAACAGGGAGAAATATTCTTTCCCCCGAAGTTTTTACCATTTCGTATCCTCGAGACCGCAGAACTGATCAACCGGGCTTACTCCCTTAAACTCACTTCTGCCGACCAATTTATCTATGAGTGCATCTACCGTATGTTCGGATGGTGTGTAACAGTTGATGCATGTCTTTACTCTCGGTGCATCAAGCAGGAGATACGGCGAACCCATGGAAATGAGTATATTTGGAATATACATATCTGTATCAGCGGCATCGTTGGAACAATGGCCCTTATAATTAATACGGGCTGCTCTGCCATGCTCCGGCTGTACGTTACAGAAATGAAGGGCAACGCTGTACTGAGAAACCGCTTCTTTGGAATGATAGGAATCAAGCTTTCTCTCCGATGCAAGTTCTTCCTCATAAACAGTTACATCAAAGCCCTCTTCCTCGAGTTGTTTAACAAAATACTTAAACAGAGCCTGTTTATCTCCGCCTATTCGTTTTTCCATCTCGGGACGCATTACCGGTGGCTCCACATTATCTGAAACATGGGAATAAACTATGAGCTTCTTGTTCTTCTCGGGCGTTATCGGGAATAAATCTTCTCTTAAATTCTTTGCAAGAGTAATAGATTTATCAGCAACCTCTTCTGCCCATACTTTATACTCAGGCTTGTGTAAATCTTCAACAGGAGGAAGCGCCGAAACACCTTTGTGCAGACCTAAAGCCGCCTTTGTGGCAAGAATTCTGATTACAGCCTCATCAAGGCGTTCTCTTGAGAGTTTGCCTGTCTCGAGACCCTTTTTCATGTATTCGTAATCTTCATCGAAATCACGGTAGAAAAGGAACATATCACAGCCGGCCTCTATGCAGAGCGGAACGGCATCTTCACGCTTTAACTGTGCGGACATACCTGCCATCTGTGCGGCATCGGATACAATCATTCCGTTGAAACCAAGTTTTCCACGAAGAAGATCTGTCATTAGCTCCTTTGAAAGAGAGCCCGGAAGGCACTCACCGTAATTAAGTGAAGGATTCAGTTTCATTGAATAGGCAGGCATAGTTATATGACCTATCATACAGGTTAATGCACCTGCTTCGATACACTTTTTATAAACCGCGCCATAGGAAGCATCCCATTCCTCACAGGAAAGACTGTTTACTGAAAGTGTAACATGCTGGTCTCGGATGTCCATTCCGTCACCCGGGAAGTGCTTGAATGAAGATGCGACACCCACAGACTGACATCCTTTTATATATGCCGCCGCCATATCACCAACAAGATCAACCTTATCTCCGTAGCTTCTTGTGTTGATAACGGAGGACTCAAAGTTAAAGTTGATATCGGATACAGGGGCATATGCCCAGTTGCCACCGCCTATCTTTGCGGACTCTGCAGCAAGTACACCCTGACGAAAAGCATACTCAGTATCATTGGTTGCACCTACTCCCATGCATGTGGCATACGGCTGACCATCTACGGCAACATCGGATCCACCGTGACAGTAGTTTCCTGCAATAAGCATCGGGATACTGCATTTTGCCTGCATCTGTGTTGCAGCTGTCTGAAGTTTATCGATAGTATTGGGACGATGCATCATGGCTCCCGGTTCAATTTTGTCGAAGGCATACTGCATGTCTTCTACATCACCGGAGATGCTCTCGAGACAGAAAATCTGTCCTATTTTGCCATTATCATCAAGTTCTGAGAGTGTGTCATACACCCATTTTTCCGCTTCATCATCAAGATAAAAGGGATTTGCTCTTAAATCAATCATTGAAAAATCCACCTTTTGTATATAATCAAAAAGGGACTAACCGAGTTAGTCCCTAATAGCCTGCCGTGATAATCAGGCGCACACCTTAAAAGTCCGAACAGTTACATGAACTGCCGCACATTGGGGTCTATACCCCTATCAATACAATCCAAACATTTTGTTAATGTTTTATCAATTTACGAGTCAATTATATTCCTTTGTATAATATAAGTCAATGCAAATATTTTAGTTTTCTTATTTTCGACATTTCATACAAATATACACGGTCAATAATCATCATAATGACAGTTTTACGATTGTGACTTGAGTTTTATTAAATACCATATACTGTGTTTTTGCTATTGATAAGCTTGATAATATCTGATAAAATACTTAGGCTATTTTAAATAATGAAAGGATAAATTATGGAAGGCAAAAACAGAAAAGTCAGTTTATGGACTTTATTCATCACTTTCTGCCAGCTTGGCGGACTCACCTTCGGCGGCGGATATGCCATGCTCCCCATGCTTCAGAAAGAAGTAGTTGAGAAGAAAAAATGGGCAACCGAAGAAGAACTTTTAGACTATTATGCAGTCGGTCAGTGCACACCCGGAATCATTGCCGTAAACACCGCAACATTCATCGGCTACAAAACAAGAGGAATTATCGGCGGTATTGTTGCAACAGCAGGTGTTGTAGCTCCGTCTTTTCTCATCATTCTTGTTATTGCGGCACTTATCAAAAACTTCGCTGATAACACATATGTTATTCATGCCCTCGCAGGAATAAAGGTAGCTGTATGCGCACTTGTTCTCAATTCTGTTATCTCCCTCTGGAAAAAGGGTGTAAAAGATATACTCGGAATTATTCTTTTTGTAATTGTATTCGCAATCATGCTCATCTTTAAAATTTCTTCCATATGGCTCGTAATTGCCGCAATCGTTTTCGGTATTGTCTACGGAAGATTTGCACCAAAGAAGGAGGTTAGAAAATGATGATTTTTGTTCTTCTCTTTTTGGAATATTTTAAGACGGGTTTATTTGCCATAGGTGGCGGACTTGCAACTCTGCCTTTCCTCAATGACCTTGCTAACAAATACACATGGTTCACAACCAGCGAGCTTTCTGACATGATTGCCGTATCTGAGTCTACCCCGGGTCCTATCGGTGTAAACATGGCAACTTATGCAGGTTTCACAACAGGTTACAGTGAATTCGGAGTTATCGGTGGTATATTCGGAGCTTTTATTGCTACTGTTGCACTGGTTCTTCCTTCTCTCGTAATCATTATGATTGTTGCTCACTTCCTTGCAAAGTTCAGAAGCTCAAAGCTCGTCAATGATATTTTCTATACATTACGACCTTCTGTATGTGCACTTATTGCAGTTGCATGGTTCAGCATTGTCCAGATCTGTCTGATTGACATCAGTGCATTCCAGTCAAGCGGAAACATCATGGATTTATTCCATATTGTCCCGATTATTCTTTTTGCTGTCATGTTCGCATGTCAGAAGATATTCAAGAAGGTTCACCCTGTTGTTTATATTGCCGCAGGTGCCGTTCTCGGTATTGTTTTCAAATTATAAGGTGAAAGTATGTCTGATAAGAAAACTCTCAACATAGTTATGGTGGAGCCTGAAATACCCCAGAATACAGGCAATGTTGCAAGAACATGCGCATGTACCGGAGCAAGACTTCACCTTGTGGGCCCTATGGGTTTTAAAATCGATGATAAAAAACTGAAAAGAGCGGGACTTGATTACTGGGAACTTCTTGATATCAGCTATTATGATTCCCTTGATGAATTCTTCGAGAAAAACAAAGGTCATTTCTTCTTTTTCTCCACAAAAGCTCAGCACAGATACACCGATGTTGAATACCCTGATAATTCATATCTTTTCTTTGGAAGAGAAACAAAGGGTCTGCCGGAGGATCTTCTTTTCAATAATCCCGGTACAACTGTCAGAATGCCCATGATTGATGAGGCAAGAAGCCTTAATCTTTCCAACTCCGTTGCCATCGGAGTTTATGAAGTGCTTAGGCAGTGGGATTTCCCGGAGCTTCTATGCTCGGGAGAACTGAGAGCCTACAAATGGACAGAAGCAAATTCCAAACAGGGATAATACACAGCCATCCGAAAGGGTAGCTTTTTATTTTGTGCTGAAATAATGCGATTTTTTGGTATATTGTATAGACAAACATAGCTATATTTGGTAAAATAATCATTAATGAAAATTTTCTGCAAATTTTCTCAAATTCACTACTCTGATAATGAAAGGTCTGTTACATGGAAAACAGAACTCGCGAAAATACTTCGGTAAATCATACACGAACAGCAAAGGCCACTGAAGGTCTCCAGTACAGAAAGAACCGCTCCCCTGCCTCTCAGAGACGTGCGGCTCAGCGAAAGGCTGCAAAAAAGCAGGCAAGAAAAAGCACATTGGAGAACATTATAACCGGGTTTAAAAACCTTGTTGTAAATACACTTTTCAAAAACGGCAAACTTAACACAAAAGCCCTTGCCGTTCCGGTTGGTGTAATTGCTCTCATTATTTTAATCTCAATAATATCAAATGTAAGCGGAAGCTCAAACAATATCGTTAAAAGTTCACGTGATATAAACGAGGGCGTTGCATACATTAAAGGACTGGAAGCAGTAGATACCTCAGAAATAGAGGCTACCATTCAGCACAGAAAGAAAATGCAGAGACTTGAAGCACTTCAGAATGGTACAATGTCCGTATGGGCTCAGTTCGATGACTCTGTTATTATGGGTGACTCAAGAGCCGTTGGTTTCTATTACTATGAATTCACACCGGAAGAGAGAACTCTTGCCGAAGCAGGTGCGACCATACTTGCCATTGATGACCATCTTGATGATCTTAAACGATTAAATCCGTCAAACGTATTTGTATGTTACGGACTTAACGATATTTCAATCGGAATATGGGATAACAAAGAAGATTACTGCCAGAGCATGAAGGAACAGGTTGAAAAAATCAAGTCTGTATGCCCTAACGCTACTGTTTACATCAGCTCTATTATCCCCGCCACAGACCCTGCTTTTGAGACAAGTACGGCATGGCTTCAGATACCTGAATACAATGATGCTCTTAAAGCCATGTGTGAAGATCTCGACTGGCCGTTCATTGACAACAGCGATGTTGTAGAAGAATACAAAGACCACTATCAGCCTGACGGTATTCACCTTGAGACAGTTTTCTATGAACCATGGGCATTAAATATGATTTCGGAGGTTATGGACTATGAGTCAGCCCACAGCGGTGAAGAATAACCACCGATACAGCACAAATCAGAACAGAACAAATCCGCTTGTTCTGATCGCGGTTATAGTTGCGGTTCTGTTACTTGCACTGTTTTCTCTGTTAAAACTGCTGATTACTCCAAGCGGGATTCATCGAGGTGCGGGTAATGTTGAAGAAGGTCTGGCTGTGATAAAAGCAATGGAATCAGCTGACATAACCGAGATTGAAAACACCATCAGAGCAAACGATGATGTGAAACATACTGCTCAGATACAGCAGATGATAAGTGATGACTTTAACATTGACGAAGTAAATATATGGTCACTTTACAAAGATGTTGTAATATGCGGCGATTCAAGAGCAGTAGGTTTTTCCTATTACGGATTCATGGATGAAAATCATGTTCTTGCCGATTACGGTGCATATCTCTCGGAGATATATGAAGATATCGAAACCATTGCGAATGTCAACCCAAGATATGTTTTCATATGTACAGGGGTTAATGATGTCGGTAATAATATGTATGCCTCATCTGATGACTATGCCACCGAATATATTAATATAATGGATGCGATTTCCGAAAGATGTCCAGGATCCACAGTTGTTGCAACATCAATACTTGATGCGGCAGAATCCGCTTATGAAACCTGCAGTGCATGGTATGACATTGAATACTTTAACAATAAACTGCAGAAATTCTGTGACGAACGTGGATATATCTATGTTGATAATACCGCTCTTTGCGCTCAGTACACAGATCTTTATGAATCTGACGGCATTCATTTCGGTGAAGCCTTTTACGAGCCATGGGCAAGAAATATGATGAAGGAGGTGCTTGAATATGAATCAGGAAACTAAAAATGTCGGTTTTCTTTACCCGATTATAATGGCAGTTCTGTGCCTTGGAATATGCGGTTTCATATTCTCCATGTGCTGGGGTGGCACTAACAGCAGCGCAGATATAAATGATGTAGCCGACGCTGTTCTCCCCTCTGTCAATCTTGATAATGTCAAGGTTGCGGATGCAAATATGATAATCAAGCTTTATGGTATTGATCCAGCCAATTATGCAGGTGCTGTTCTCTATTACCCGATAACAAATATGGAGGCAGATGAACTGTTCATCGTAAAACTTGCAGATAACTCTCAGAAAGATGCTGTTGTTGCTGCAGCACAGTCAAGACTTGCCACTCAGCTTAACAACTTTGACGGCTACGGTGATGCTCAGACAGCAATGCTCAATGCAAGTAAAATTTATGCCACAGGAAACTATGTAATATTTGTCTCCGGTGACAAGGCCGACGAATCACTCAGCTTATTCAAAAAAGCTCTATAAATAATCAGGTAAGGAACAAATTATATGCCTTTTAGTAATCTGTTTTTTATATTTATGTTTCTTCCGCTGAGCTTAATACTATATTATGTCTCACCGGTTAAGATTAAGAATGTTACTCTGACAGTTGTCAGCCTTATATTTTACAGCTGGGGAACTCCTAAATACATTTTCTTTATGCTGTTCTCCATTTTATTCAACTATTTTGCGGGACTCGAACTTGGCAAACTGAAAGAAAACTTCGGCAGCGAAAAAAGAATCAAAATGACAATGATTTTTGCTGTGCTTGCCAATATTCTTCTGCTTTGCTTCTTCAAATACTGGGGATTTGTAGTAGACAACCTTAACCTCATTCCATTTGTCAAGCTCTCAAACCCCGGTCTTGCCGCACCTATCGGTATCTCATTCTTTACCTTCCAGGTGCTCTCATATATCTTCGATGTTTACAGAGACAAGGCTCCTGCCCAGAAGAATGTCATCGACTTTGCTCTGTATGTAAGCTTTTTCCCAAAACTCATTCAGGGACCTATCTGTGAATATAACAAGTTCTTTACTCAGCTTAAGGACAGAAGTGTAAACATTTATCAGTTCGGTGAAGGCGCAAGACTGTTTATCTTAGGTCTGGCTAAAAAGATGATACTTGCCGATAACTTCTCACAGTCCTATACTCAGGTTTCCGCTCTGACAAGCATGAGCACAGGTTCAGCCTGGCTTGGATGCATATTCTATACTCTTGATATCTATTTTGACTGGACATCATACACAGACATGGCAACCGGTATTGCAAAAATGTTCGGATTTGATGTAGGAAAGAACTTTGACTATCCTTATTCATCTCTTACAGTTGCCGAATTCTGGAGAAGATGGCATATATCTCTCGGTGCATGGTTCAGAAACTATGTATATATCCCTCTCGGAGGCAACAGAGTTTCCAAGCCTAAGTACATAAGAAACATCATGACCGTATGGTTCCTCACAGGTTTCTGGCACGGTTCAGGCTGGAACTTTATAGTATGGGGTCTCTTCTACGGATGTATACTTCTTCTTGAGAATTTTGTTCTTAAAGATATACTTCCTAAAATCCCGAATGTTGCAAAAAGAATATACACCATGCTCATGGTAATGATAGGCTGGGTATTCTTCTACTCCCCTAATCTGGGCGCTGCCATCAGATGGCTTGGCAAGATGTTCTTTATCGGCTCTGCAGGAATATGGGATACTTCCGCAACATATTTCTTCAGTGGAAACCTGTTACTCCTGATTATCGGTATAATCGGTTGTACCCAGTTTATTCCAAAGCTCTCAAAGAGACTTACTGAATTTGGCACTCTCGGAACAGCCGCCATTAACGTAACATATATCATTTTACTTATCGGAAGCATTGCATATATGGTTAACTCCACATACAGCTCCTTCCTTTATTTCCAGTTCTAAGGGAGGTGCGAAATATTGGATAATAATCTTAATAACATAATCAATGAAAAATCTGAGGGAAGCTTTTCTGTCAATATCAGAAACGGAAGACCTGTATCTTCTCAGGAAGAACCTGTACTGAAGAAAACAAGCCTGAGCGAACTTCTCAGTATGCTTGATGATGCTGAGAGCAAAACAAAAAGCTCAGAAAAAACAGCCCCACCAAAACCGGCAGAGAAAAATGTTGCAGCAAAGCCTGTTCAGGTTTCGGAAAAGCCACCAATAACTGCTTCACAACCGGCACTAAAACAGGAACCTGTAGAAAGGCCTGTCAGAAGCGTTACTGTAAAACCGGAAAATACCATTAAAACAAAAGAAGTACCCGTATCATCCCGGGAACATTCTGAGGCACATAGAACAGTATCACAGCACAAAACAGAAAACAGGCAGACTTCCAATAAAAAGCCACAGCCTGTGAAACCAAGATTTCCGGATGCTCTCAAGACAAAGCCTGCAGCACCTGAAAAAGCTGATACTCCTGTTGCCAAAATCAAAAGCAAACCTGTTGAAGCTGAAAAAGCAGATACTCCAAAAGAACTCACTCCACAGGAAATCGCCGCTCAGAGAGCTGAAGAAAGACGTCAGCGTGCATGGCAGAAAAAGGTCAATCATGTATGCCGTGTGAGCGCCTTAATCTTTATCGCAGTTATTTTCCTTGTAAATTTCATAAACCTAGTTACACCTGACAAAGAAAAGAGCGTAAACGAATCAAGGGCATTGCAGGCCTTCCCTGCTTTCAGCATTTCCGGTTTGCTTGACGGTAGCTGGGGCGATCAGCTTGAGGACTATGTATCAGATCAGTTCTTCGGAAGAGACAGCTGGATAAGCATTAAGCTCTCTGAAGATAAGCTTCTTGGCCGTAAGGAAGTCAACGGTGTTTATCTCGGGAAAAACGGATACCTCATGGAGGTTCCGGATGAGGTAAATTTCGAAAATGTTGATAAAAACCTTGACGCATTAAATGATTTCGCTTATAATAACCCAAGTCTTAATATTGATATGGCAATCATACCGAATGCTGTTACCACCATGCCTGATTATCTTCCAAAAAATCAGCCGGTAAGAAATCAGAGAGCCGATCTTGCTTATCTGATTAACAGACTTCCATCCAATATCAATTTTATTGACACTACCGCTACCCTGACAGCTCACCAGGATGATTATATCTATTACAGAACTGACCATCACTGGACAAGCCTTGGCGCTTATTATGCGTTTATGGATATGGCAGCGGATCTGGGCATAGCAAATCCTATTACAGCTTATAATATTTATACCGTAACAGACTCTTTTGAAGGTACAATGGCCTCCAAATCAGGAAGTCATGAGAAGAAATATCGTGATAGTATTGATGTTTATGTTCCGGCAGGTATTGACACTCAGTTCTATGTGACTTATAATGATACTTATGAAAAAAGCCCAAGTCTGTACCAAAGTGCGATGCTTAACGAGAAAGACAAGTACACTGTCTTCCTTGGTGGTAACCACGGTAAGCTGACTATCAACACAACAAACAACAATGGAAAAGTTCTTCTTATTTTCAAGGATTCGTATGCAAACTGTTTTGTTCAGTTCTTGACTCCTTATTATGAAGAAATAGTAATGATTGACCCAAGATACTATTATGACAGCATCAGCAGTATAATTGAATCTGAAGCAGTTACAGATGTACTTTTCCTCTATAACGTAAATACTTACATGGGCGACACCAATCTTTGTAATGCCCTCAAAAACTAATTCAGAGTACGAGCATTCTTATCATACCTTCCCCATCGGCATCTTCCAGCCGGTGGGGAAACTTTTTTCTCCAAAAACAAAAATGGATGTAAAGCTAAGGCGTTTACCTTGCTTTACATCCATAATTTATTTTACATATATCAGTCAAGGAAATCCTTGAGCTTTTTGGAGCGGCTTGGGTGACGAAGCTTTCTGAGAGCTTTTGCCTCAATCTGACGAATACGCTCACGGGTAACATTGAACTCCTTACCAACCTCTTCAAGAGTTCTTGGGCGACCATCCTCAAGACCGAATCTTAATCTGAGAACCTTCTCCTCTCTCTCTGTAAGAGAACCGAGAACATCAGCAAGAGTCTCTTTGAGAAGAGTGTGAGATGCTGCATCAGCAGGAGCCGGAGCATCATCATCAGGGATAAAGTCACCGAGATGGCTGTCTTCCTCTTCACCGATTGGTGTTTCGAGAGAAACAGGCTCCTGAGCAACTCTCATAATCTCTCTTACCTTTTCAACCGGCATATCGAGAACATCAGCAATCTCTTCTGCAGATGGCTCATGACCATTGATATGAAGAAGCTGACTGGACGCCTTCTTAACCTTATTGATTGTCTCTACCATATGAACAGGAATACGAATGGTTCTTGCCTGATCTGCTATGGCTCTTGTAATTGCCTGACGAATCCACCATGTAGCATATGTGGAGAACTTGAAGCCCTTGGTGTAATCAAACTTTTCAACTGCCTTAATAAGACCGAGGTTACCTTCCTGAATGAGGTCGAGGAACTGCATGCCTCTGCCTAAGTATCTCTTAGCAATGGAAACAACAAGACGGAGGTTTGCTTCGGAAAGTCTCTTTCTTGCAGCCTCACCTCTTCTTATTGCTCTGAGATCGTCAACGGTTCTCTCTTTTTTTGCCTCGGCATCGGAACCCTCTTTGATGTCAACAGCAAGCTGCTTCTCTTCTTCTGCTGAAAGGAGCTGAACTCTGCCTATCTCCTTAAGATAAACCTTGACAGGGTCATCTATGGCTATACCGTCTGCCCCGATTCCGATATCATAATCTTCAACATCAGAGCCGGCTGATGTGCTGGAGGCCTTGGAAAGTTCTGCATCTGTGAGGGTAATATCAGCAGTATCATCAATTACTTCGATACCCTGATTTTCAAGTTCCTCGTAGAGCTTTTCGATGTGCTCAGGGTCAATATCAATTTCTCCGATTACATCGAGAATCTCATTTGTTGTAAGTGAACCCTTAACCTTTGCGAGATCGAGAATTCTTTCGCCTATGTTTTTCTTTTCTGTATTTGCCATAATATTTCCTTTCAGAATTAATCTTGCTTCTTTATTTCTTCCTGTTTTTAAGTGAATTCAGATATTCTATCATCTGATCATCGGTAAAATTCTTTATATCTTCAGCGCGGGCACTATATCCGCCTGCGCGAATCATCTCTATATTACGATTTACATCGTCCAGCGTAATCGAAGCCATTTCGGTTGCAATAATTTTTGTTATTGCACTCATTTCTTCAGAGGTATATTCCCCTGAGAAATCCGAGAGTGAAACCGTACCTGTTCTGTCTATTGAACCGATTATACTGCGATATACTCTCCTGTTAAACTCCGTAACAAAATCCTCGGGTTTCAGAGCATTTTCGATGCGTCCTTTCGCATCAGGGTGTTTCATAAGAAAACGAATTACATTCTCTTCTGCATTTGCAGCCCTGAGGTGTCGACGCTTTTCGGTATTGATATTATCGTTTATACCTGAGAGCTCTTTTGCCCTGTTCTGATTCTGTTTTTTTGTGTACTGCCTGAACTTCTGTTTCATCAGTTTTGAAGTCTGGTTCAGAATAGCGGATTTATCCACATTCAGCTCTGATGAAAGCTTTCCTGCATAAACATTTCGCTCAATATCATTCTCGATATTAGCGAGTACAGTACAGGCATCTGTAAGAAATCTGACAGAACCGTCGGCTGTGCTGAGGTCATACTGAATTCTCAGCTTCTGAAGCTGATATTCAACATCGTTACCGCTGTTCTCTATGAGATTGCGGAACATTGCCGGGCCGTCTTTTCCGTTTGAGCGAATGAACTCATCAGGATCCTTGTTTCCGGGCACCGCCATAACACGTACATTCAGTCCTGTTTCTCTCAATATCGGAATTGCACGTTGTGCCGCTGTCTGTCCCGCCTGGTCGCTGTCATAACAGATTATTACTTCTCTTGCATACTTGGAGATTATTCTTGCCTGATCAGGTGTAAGAGCTGTTCCAAGTGAAGCAATGGCATTGGTAAAGCCTGCCGCATGAAGGGAAATAACATCCATATAACCCTCAGCAAGTATAAGCTGACCACTTGTAGTGTTTTTGGCAAAGTTCATTGCAAAAAGTCCATGACTTTTTTTATATACAGGTGTGTCGGATGTGTTTATATACTTAGGTTTTTCATCACCAAGCGCACGACCGCCGAAGGCAACAACCGTACCGGACAAATCTATTATGGGAAACATTACTCTACCGTAAAATCTGTCTACCGCACCGCCGCTTCTGCCTTTGAATGCTACATTGGCCTGAATCATTTCACTCTCTGAGTACCTTTTCTCTTTAAGATGATTCACAAGAGCAAAACGATTTTCGGGAGCATAACCAAGGCCGAAATGCCTTATGGTCTGTGGTGAAAGGCCACGCCCGTAAAAATACTCAAGACCTTTCCTGCCCTCCGGGCTCATAAGTACGCTGTGATAAAAGCGTGCTGTTTCACGGTTAATTTCTTTAATTCTCAGTCGTAACTTTGAAAGAGAATCATCAACATTATTCTCGGGAACCTGAAGTCCTGCACGCTGAGCGAGAAGCTTTACCGCCTCAACATAGTCAAGGTTCTCTATACGCTCGATAAATGTGATAACATCTCCACCTGCTCCGCATCCGAAACAGTGAAAATAACCGCCATCGGGATTTACATTGAATGAAGGAGTTTTCTCATTATGAAACGGACAAAGTCCGAGATAGTTTTTTCCTCGGCGTTTTAAATTGACATAGGAGGAAACAGTATCTACAATATCGCTTCGAGCTTTAAGATCCTGCATAAAGCTATCGGGAAATGCCATTGAGTAACTCCTTTCTCAGATAATAACGGAGACAAGTCTCCACATATAATAAATAAACGAATATTCAAAAAAACTCTTTATTTTTTATAAAATATTTTATTTAATGCCGTAAAAACCTTCTCCGGTTTCTTTGAATATACCTTTTCCTCCGGTGAGGTCGGCTATATCCTGTTTAAGAGCTTCTATATTTTCGGGAATAATATGAAATTCAAGATTAACGGCATCATCATACTCTGTATTTGTAAGAACACCGCCGTTTGACTCAATAATACTCTGTGCCTTTGTGAAATAGGTGTAATCTACGCGAAGTTTCAGCTGTTTGCACATAGTCATGGTTACAGGCTCCGCAGCCTGAATTCCAAGAACCGCGCCGTGAGAATAGGCACGGACAAGTCCGCCTGCTCCCAGAAGGATGCCACCGAAATATCTGGTAACAACTACAACCGCATCGGTTATATCAGCTTTTCTCAGGGCTTCAAGAACCGGAACTCCCGCTGTACCCTGAGGTTCTCCGTCATCGGAATATCGCATTATGCCACCTTCACGAAGAATATAGGCATATACATTATGAGTAGCATCCCAATGTTCTGATTTTTTCGCCTTGATAAAATCGAGTGCTTCCTGCTCGGTTGTTATCGGCTTACAGTAGCCTATGAACCTGGATTTTCTCTCTATAAATGAATCTTCAGCTTCTTTAAGAACTGTTTTATAGCTTTCCATAATAACTCTCCCCTTTTTAAAGACGAAAAAAGCCTCCTCGTAATCGGGGAGACTTTATATCATTTTTCGCCGTTACCTGTTCCGAATTACTGGATGCCGTAACGCTTCTTGAACATATCAACACGTCCGGATGTATCAACGAGCTTCTGCTTACCTGTGTAGAAAGGATGGCACTTGGAGCAGATTTCTACCTTGATGTCCTTCTTTGTGGAACGAGTATTAATTACGTTTCCGCAAGCACATGTGATTGTTGTTTCCTGGTAATCAGGATGTAAATTCTGTTTCATGTCTTTCACCTCGTCTGTGGGTAAATAATTTATAAACAACATTGAGATTATAACAGACGAAAACAGATTTTGCAAGTATTTTTCACAATAAAGTAAAGAAAAAACTGTGAAAATCACAAAATTATCTTGAATAGATGTAAAGAATATACTCTTCAAGGCACATTGAGAGCTGACGCATTTTCATCGCGTTGTCTCTTCCGACATATCTAAGCACAGAATAATCGGCGGTTCTGCCTGTGAAAGCACTTCTTCCCGATGGGTATCTGAAAATAAAACCATAAGAAGCAGCATTGGAATTAAGCCAGCGATATACCGATGTATTCTGGAAATTAACATGATCTTTGTTTGAAACAACAACACTCATGCCGGTCTGAGCATCTGACTGACCGGCTTTTGCAACATTCTGCTCTGCTGTATATTCACTCATCAGATGGGTTGTTCCGGATTTTTCAAGCCTTTCAACCTCTGAATCGAACATGGCACCCTGGTCTTCATATGTTATATATCCGGATTCAAGGCTGATTTCAACGCCGGCAGCCTCTGCATCTGAAAGCATCAGACTCAGAGCATCGGCTATACGCTTATCCACAGGTACGCCATCGATTTTTATTGTATCGACTTTGAACGATTCATCTGCCGGTTCTGATGATGATATTACCATAAGATTGAATTCGTTACCGTAAATTGCGAGTCCTGTTTCTTTATCATATGAAACAGGTTCTGCATTACCGATATTTATAACAGTATTTTCTTCCTCTTCTGTCAAAACAGGCTTTTTGTTGATGTATTCATCGTAAATCTTCGGACCATAGCTTATTCCGATAAATGTGAGAGTAAAAGCGATAATCACAACTGCAAGAGATATGCCTATCATTCTTCTGAGAATGGACAGCTTTTTCATTGCACGGTTTTCATCTTCTATATCTTTAAGAACAAATACAGGTCTTTTGGGTTTTCTGACAAATGATATGTAATTCTTTTTATCATATCCCGGTTTTATGTAAAGAACCTCAGGAAACTGAGATTCATCTCTGTAATATCTTGGTTTATATTTCTGCCATCTGAGATCTCTGAGATTTTTTCTACGGATTTTGCTCACCTCTTTTTTGTGTTTTTATATTATATCACATAGATAATCAAATATAAATCATTTTCTAAGGCAAAAATTTCACAATATATGTTTATGATTTAGAAAAATTGTGGTATAATAGTGATAATATTTTTGAGTGGGCTTCTTTTGAAGCGAAAGGAGACAATATGCCGCAGAGAGAATATGAAAACACAAGATTTGACGATACCATTCCCGATACAGGTTTAAATAGCATATTTTTAGATGATGATGATAACAAAACCACATACGCCGACACAGAAGATCAGGCTTTTTCAGGTGGAATTGATCCGGGCGGATTGAGAACAAGAAGCGATATCAGAATACTGATCTGCTATCTTCTCAACTCTGTCAAAGCGCCACTTTCTGCTGAAAACATTATAGAAATCTGCCAGCAGAAGGCCATAGCAAATTACTTTGAGGTTATTGATGCGCTTTCTTCCCTTGAGTTAAGAGGCTGTATAAAAAAAGATACCTCTCTGAGCACAGATACCGTTACATACTACAAGATTGAGCCCCATGGAACTGCCATTGCAGAAAACCTTGACGTTGCAATCCCTCTCTCTGTGCGAGACAAAGCGATTGAAGCTGCAACAGCCATGCTTGCCGAGGCAAAGATGGAAAAGGAAAACAGCGTTGAAATGCACAAAACGGAAAACGGATTCAATGTAACCTGTCATGTCAGCGGCGGAAACAGCGATTTGCTCTCCTTTACCCTGTATGTTCCGGACATATATCAGGCCAGAATGGTAAAGAGAAACTTTCTCAGAAATCCCGGCGAGATTTATAAGCTCATCCTTGCCTCCGTTACAGGCAACAGAGATCTTGCCAAGAGTCTTCTTCAGTAAATAACTTACCCTCAGTTCGCCAACGGACTGAGGGTGTTTTCTATATTCCCGGGATTATTCATAACTTTTTATTCAACCTCTGCAATTACAGCGGTAACATTATCACGGCATTTGTTCTCTCTGCATTTTTCGATAATAGTGCTTACTTTTTCCTGTGCTGACGCCGGTGAAGAAAAGATTTCAGCAAGTTCTTTTTCTTCTATCGCATTGTAAACACCATCTGAGCAGCAGAAAAGTATATCACCATGCCTGAGAGGTGTTTTTTCTGTTATATAAGGCTCAATCATAAACTCATCAGGATCAACTCCGAGATACTGAGTAAGGGCATTTTTTCCTGAACTGAGTCTTATACCGAGATCCAGATACTGCTGATAGAGGGTATGATCTTTGCTGAGCTTTTTAAGTTTACCGTCTCTGAAAAAATAACCCGCACTGTCACCCACATTATAAAGGGTGAAGCGATTGTGATTTACATAGAACAGAACAATCGTTGATCCACAGGCGGAAAGATTGTTTTCAGCGGTATAATCACATACAGCCTGATTTACAGCCTCAAAGATTCTCTCATATTTCTGATTGAAATGCTCATATGGATATAATTTGGCAAGAGTGCTCACCGCAAGATAAGATGCCATTTCTCCACGACTTGCACCACCCATTCCGTCACATACACCAAAAAGCTGTGGTTCTGTATCTGTCTCTGTTGAATGGGAATGTCTGGGAGATTCAACATCTTCACGAAAAACATTTCCAATAATATAATTGTCCTGATTGTTATATCTCACTGTTCCGATATCTGTTATTCCGGCTATACTCAGCTTCATTCGTGCACCTCAGTTTATGATTTATAGAATGATTATATCATCTAATTTTTTCTCTGTAAAGAAAAGAGAGTGTGATATTTCTGTCACACTCTCAAAAATTTAGTCTACAAGTTTTCTACCTGCGGCTTTTACGCATTCTCTTGCAAGAACATAAAGAGGATCAATATACTCTGAGCCAAGGGATTCTGTTCTGCGGATAACCGAAAGCTCGGTACAGCCGAGAATGAGTATCTCTGCCCCTTTCTCGAGTAACCTTCCTGAAACATCGGCAAAGCTCTGCATGTTTACACGTTTACCCGCCTTGACCTGATTATAGATTATATCCATAACAATCTTCTGGTCCGCATCATCCGGCGCAATGCACTCAATACCCTTTTCCTCACAGGCTTTCTGATATATACCGGTTCTGACTGTGCCTGTTGTGGCAAGCAGACCGACTTTTTTTATGCCTCTGCGCTCAATTTCATCTACCGCTATTCTTCCGATATTGAGTATTGGTACAGGTGTGGCTTTCTGAAGTTCCTCATAGAAGTAGTGGGCTGTATTGCAGGTCATGGCTATTGTGGTACAACCTGCATTTACAAGACGCATTGCCTCTTCTTTCATAATCGGAAGCGGGTTTTCATCACTTTCTCCGAGTATGAATGCTGTTCTGTCAGGCACTGTTGCCCTTGAGGAAATTATCATATCAACATGTTCCTGGTCTGTGTCGGCTTCGGTATTCTCTGTTACAAGCTCATAAAAGAACACAGAACTCATGGGACCCATACCGCCAAGAACACCAAGAACTTTTCTTTCATCCATAGACATTATAATTTGATTTCGCCGCTCTCGAGCATATCCTGTGCAGCAAGGATAATTCCGAGATGACCTGAATTATAGTTGAGACCGCCCTGCATCCATACTGCAAATGGCTCTCTGAGTGGACCATCAGCGGAAAGCTCGATGGAAGCACCGAGTGTGAATGCGCCTGCAGCCATGATAACATCATCGTCATAACCGAGCATCGGAGCCGGAATCGGAGTAACGAAGGAGTCAACAGGAGCACCCTTCTGAACACCACGGCAGAAGCTGCACATGCCCTCTCTGTTCTTGAGCATAACAGCCTGAATGATATCTCCACGTGGCTCATCAAATGTAGGGGTTACATCGTAACCTAAAAGGCTGAAGAGAGATGCTGTGAAGATAGCTGTCTTAACAGCTTCACCTGCAACATTTGGAGAATGGAAAGCACCCATGAACATCTCGCGTTTTGTGTTAAGAGTACAGCCGATTTCACGACCTGTAC
>JAUNDK010000020.1:0-13604 GCA_030526115.1 Clostridia bacterium | reverse complement strand
TCTGCCGGCAATGTAGCCACCTGTTGGGGCAATTCCGCCGCCCGGATTCTTGATGAGAGAACCTGCCATGAGGTCAGCACCTACGGAAACAGGCTCAATCTTCTCTACGTATTCACCGTAGCAGTTATCAACCATGATAATGGTATTCGGAGCCTTTTTACGTACAACCTTGATAATCTCTTCAATCTCTGCGATGTGAAGGGATGGACGAAGGCTGTAACCTCTGGAGCGCTGAATATATACCATCTTATATGAATCATCTACTGTTTTTTCGATACCCTCGAGGTCAACAGTTCCGTCAGGGAGAAGATCTACCTGAGAGTACTCTACACCCCACTCCCTGAGGGATCCCATACCGTTGCCTGTGAGACCGATTACGCCGAGAAGAGTATCGTATGGTGTGCCTGTTACACAGAGCATTTTATCGCCCGGACGAAGAACACCGAAAAGTGCAACTGTGAGGGTATGTGTTCCGCTGACAAAGTTGTGACGTACAATGGCATCCTCTGCGCCGAGGGCATAAGCAAAAACTTTATCAAGAACCTCACGACCTGCATCGTCATAGCCGTAACCTGTGGAACCTGCAAAATGGCTCTCACTGACACCTGCATTCATGAATGCAGCCTGCATCTTCTGCTGGTTATAGCGCTGAATCTCCTCTACCCGCTTAAAATAAGGAGCAGCCTGAGCCTCTGCCTGTTCAGCGAGTTTTAAAAGTTTTTCATCAATATTGAAATATGGATACATAGTGATTTATCTTCCTTTTATACATTATATTACAGAATGGTATTCTATCATAAACTTTGTGAAAATGCTATATATTTCAGTAAATAATTTGATAAATATGCTAAAAATTCTTTATCTCAGGGCAAAAACTAAAGGGGAAGAAAAATCTTCCCCATAGAATTTCATATTATCAGAGAATTCTGCCGATATCTGTTCTGTAATGAACACCGTCGAAATGAATCTTCTTTACTGCTGCATAAGCCTTGTCAAGAGCCTCATCAAGGTTTGCACCGAGAGCTGTTACACCGAGAACTCGGCCACCGTTTGTTACGAGCTTGCCATCCTTGAGTGCTGTACCGGCATGGTAAACCGTTGCGCCATCAACCTGACCGTTCTCGTCAAGACCTGTTATCTCGATACCCTTCTGGTATGAACCGGGATAACCGCCGGAAGCCATAACTACGCAAGCACAGGCTTCTTCGCTCCACTCGATATTAATGTCAGCGAGAGTCTCATTGCAGATAGCCATGATGATATCAACGAAATCTGTCTTGAGTCTTGGAAGAACAACCTGAGTTTCAGGATCACCGAAACGGGAGTTATACTCGATAACCTTTGGTCCCTTTGGTGTGAGCATGAGTCCGAAGTAGAGACAGCCCTTGAATGGTCTGCCCTCTTTGTTCATAGCCTCAACTGTCGGCATGAAAATTGTCTTCATGCACTCCTCTGCGATTTCATCAGAGTAATATGGGTTAGGGCTGATAGTACCCATACCGCCTGTGTTGAGACCCTTGTTACCGTCGAGAGCTCTCTTGTGGTCCTTGGAAGAAACCATTGGATAAAGAGTCTTTCCGTCTGTGAATGCGAGAACGGAAACCTCAGGACCTGTTAAGAATTCCTCAATAACAACCTTATTACCGGATGCACCGAAAATCTTATCCTCCATGATGGACTTTACAGCATCCTTTGCCATTTCGAAATCTTCGGCGATAATAACGCCCTTACCGAGAGCGAGGCCGTCAGCCTTGATTACAACAGGGAACTCATTTTTATCTTCGATATACTTAATTGCCTCGTCAGCATTGTCGATTACTGCATAATCTGCTGTTGGAATATTGTACTTCTTCATGAGGTCCTTGGAGAAAACCTTTGATGCCTCAATCTCTGCGGCATTGGCTCTTGGACCGAAAGCAGTGATTCCCTCTGCCTCGAGAGCATCAACCATGCCTGCTGCGAGTGGATCGTCAGGAGCAACAAATACCAAATCGATGGCATTCTCTTTTGCAAAAGCCTTAACGCCTTCAATATCCATTGCACCGATATTTACGCACTCTGCATCATAAGCGATACCACCATTACCCGGTGCTGCATAAATCTTCTCTGCCTTTGGGCTCTCTGCGAGCTTGCGGATAATAGCATGTTCTCTTCCGCCGGAACCGACTACTAATATTTTCATGTGAATCTTCTCCTTATGCAATACTTGTGTGATACAGCAATTCTATCACAAATAAACCGATTTGTATAGCTATATCAAATCAGATTTTCTTTGATTTTTCCGCAGCGGCATTAACTGCGTCAATAACAGCGGAGCGGAACCCTGCTTTTTCGAGGGCATAAACACCTTCTATGGTTGTACCTGCCGGAGATGTTACCATATCTTTGAGGGCACCCGGATGCAACCCTGTTTGGAGAACCATTTTCGCACTGCCGAGAACAGCCTGTGCGGCAAACTCATAAGCCTGTGCCCGTGGAAGGCCTTCTTTTACGCCTGCATCACCGAGAGCTTCAATAAACATATATACAAAAGCGGGTGAACATCCTGCTACTGTGGATGCGGCATCCATGAGCCTCTCCGGAATAACTGCGGCTCTGCCGAAACTTTCGTAAAGAGCTTTAACCTCTGCAAGCTCTGCCTCACTGACATTATCCGCAGGACAGAGTTCACTCATGCCACTCAGTACCATGGCGGGAGTGTTCGGCATTGTGCGAATGAGTTTTATATCCTTTCCGAATGCTGCCTTAACTCTTTCAATAGTCCAGCCGGGAGCAACTGTAACGACGATTGCTTCTTCTTTTACAAAATCTTTTATCTCTGCAATTACTTCAGAATAAAACTGGGGCTTGACTGTGAGAAATACAATATCGCTTCCTGCTGTTATCTTATTGTCGCAACCTGTATTAATTCCGATTGACTTCGCTCTTTCAAGGGCTTCTGGAGATAAATCACTTGTGATAATATCCGACGCTTTTACAATTCCTGATGATACTATGCCTTTCATCATGGCAGATGCCATATTTCCAGCACCGATAAAACCTAATTTCATAATCTTTCTTTCCTTTCTTATGAGGATATTCTGATTATATCACTTCTTATGAATAAGGCAACAGATTTTACTGTTTTGTACCCATCAACAGACCGAGAAAACGTTCTGCAGCAGGATTATGATTATTTGTTGAACGACACATCTCAAAATCTATTGTTTCTGCCTGTCCGTCTGATTTTACCATTGGGAGAACTTTTATAAGTTTATTCGGAAGATAAGGTCTGGTGATATATTCCGGAAGAATGCTTACTCCCAGGCCTGTGGAAATCATCAGAAGAAGAGTTTCCGGCTCTCCCACCATGCCGACAACCTCAGGGAAATATCCTCCTCGCTTATAAATAAGGAAACTTTCTTCCATCTGCTCTTTAGCTCTTGTTGAAGGCTGCATCATTATGAACTTTTCGTTTTCCAGCTCCTGATATGTAAGGCTTTCTTTCGATGCCAGAGGATGATTTGAGGGCAACACGCCCATTACCGGGTACGAACCTAGGTAAGTACTCTCAAATTCGGGAAATCTGTTTTCATATGGCGCAACTGCAAAAATGAGATCACACTCACCCGAACTCAGCATATTCTGAAGTATGCTGAGGTTATTCCTGATAAACCTGATTTGTATATTGGGATAGGCAAGGTGAAAACTCCTCAACAGTTCTGCAAACTCTGTGTGACCATAACCGTTTATAAATCCGATTGTGAGTTCACCGGAGTCACCTTCTGATGCAAGACGGGCAAGACGGACTGCTTCGTTGCTCTTTTCTATGATGGATTTAGCCTCCTGAAGAAAGACCCTGCCGGCACTTGTAAGCTCCACATGATGGCTCGTTCTGATAAAAAGCGGTACTCCCAAAGTATTTTCAAGGGAATGTATCTGCTGAGTCATGGCTGTCTGGGATATATGACAACGCTCGGCGGCACGGGTAAAATTGAGCATTTCTGCCGCCGCAACAAAATATTCAAGCTGATTTATATTCATGGCGTTTCTCCTTTGCCATAAGTTTTACTTATTGTATGTTTAGATTTTATCATTTTACAACACTAAAATCAAGTGATATGATAAGGGCACCTTAAACAAAGGCATACAGTGAAAGGAAAAATTATACAATGAGTGAGAATAAAATCCCTTATAGAATATATTTAGAAGAAAACGAGATTCCGAAGCAGTGGTACAATGTTCGTGCGGACATGAAAAATAAGCCGGCTCCCCTTTTAAACCCGGGAACCCTGGAGCCGTTTAAGCCTGAAGAGCTCTCTCCTATTTTCTGCGATGAGCTTATCGCACAGGAACTTGATGATACCACTCCATATATAGATATACCTGAAGAAATCCGTGAGTATTACAAAACTTACAGACCGGCTCCTCTCATGAGGGCATACCACCTTGAAAAAGCCCTGGGAACACCCGCAAAGATTTACTATAAGTTTGAGGGTAACAACACATCCGGCTCTCACAAGCTGAATTCTGCTATTGCGCAGGCTTATTATGCAAAGAAGCAGGGTCTGAAGGGCGTTACCACAGAGACAGGTGCAGGTCAGTGGGGCACAGCTTTATCCATGGCATGTGCATACTTCGGGCTTGACTGTAAAGTTTACATGGTAAAAGTTTCTTACGAGCAGAAACCGTTCCGCCGTGAAGTTATGAGAGTTTACGGTGCAAATGTTACACCTTCCCCATCCATGGATACAGAGGTAGGCAGAAAGATACTTGAAGCACATCCGGGAACAACAGGAAGCCTTGGCTGTGCAATCTCCGAAGCCGTTGAAGTTGCCACAAAGAACGATGGTTACAGATATGTTCTCGGCAGTGTTCTCAATCAGGTTCTTTTACATCAGTCTGTTATAGGTCTTGAAGCAAAAGCCGCTCTTGATAAATACGGAATTACACCTGATATAATCATCGGCTGCGCAGGTGGCGGCTCCAACCTCGGTGGACTTATTTCTCCATTCATGGGTGAAAAACTCCGTGGCGAAAAGGATTACAGAATTATTGCCGTTGAGCCTGCTTCATGCCCAAGCTTTACACGTGGCAAGTTTGCTTATGATTTCTGTGACACAGGCATGATCTGTCCTCTCGCAAAAATGTACACTTTAGGTTCCGGCTTCATTCCGTCACCTAACCATGCAGGCGGTCTCAGATTCCACGGTATGAGCACTGTACTCTCTCAGCTTTATCATGACGGTTTTATGGAAGCTGTTGCGGTTGAACAGACATCCGTATTTGATGCCGCTGAAACTTTCGCAAGAACAGAGGGCATACTCCCTGCTCCCGAAAGTTCACATGCTATAAGAGTTGCCATAGACGAGGCACTCAAGTGCAAAGAAACCGGCGAAGAAAAGACTATACTCTTCGGTCTCACAGGTACAGGTTACTTTGACATGTACGCTTATGAGGCATTCCACGATGGCAGAATGAGCGATTATATTCCGACTGACGAGGATCTTCAGCTTGGTTTTAACGGCATACCGATATTCCCGGGAAATGAAATCTGATAAACACCATACAATATCTTTTATGGCAGGGTTGTTCAGGCAATCCTGCTTTTATTTTACCAAAACCGGGCTTATGTTAAATCTATGTAAAATTTGTAAATGCGAGGTAAGCGATTCTTGACATTCATATGAATTATAAATAAAATAAATACATAATGCTATTATAGAATTTATGTAGCAAATTAAAAAATCGCAATTTTGCGGATAATATTGCTGATAAAACAGCGGAAAGTGAAAACCAAATATGCTATCTATCGTAATCACGCTCATAGGCGGTCTCGGCTTATTCATCGCTGGTATGAACCTTATGAGCCAGGGTATTGAACTGGCAGCAGGTGACAAGCTTCGTGCTATTCTTAAAGCTTTCACCAAAAACCGTTTCTTAGGACTTATTGTAGGTACTTTCTTTACTGCCGTTATTCAGTCCTCAAGTGCGGCCACCGTTATGACTGTTTCCTTTGTAAACTCCGGGCTTATGACCCTGAGTGAAGCCTGCGGAATTATCCTCGGTGCTAACATAGGTACAACAGTAACATCACTTTTAGTTGCTTTCAAGCTAAGTACCGTAGCTCCTTTCTTTGCACTTACCGGAGCTGTCATGGTAAACTTTATCAAGAACCCTATGGCAAAGAAAATCGGCCAGGTTATTCTCGGATTCGGTATTCTCTTCATGGGCATAAGCATTATGTCCGGTTCCATGGCAGAGATGAGAGAGATTCCTGCAGTTATGGATTTCTTTGCTAACTTTACAAATCCGATACTCGGTATTCTTCTTGGTCTTGTAATTACATCAGTTGTTCAGAGCTCTTCCGTAACAGTTTCCATTCTGGTTGTTATGGCATCTCAGGGACTTGTTGATCTTCACATCTGCATGTTCGTTATCCTCGGATGCAACATCGGTGCATGTACATCTGCTGTGCTTACATCCCTCGCAGGAAGCAAGAATGCAAAGCGTACAGCTCTCATTCACCTGCTCTTCAATGTATTCGGTACAGTTTTAATGTTTGTACTTCTCCTCTTCTTCAGCAATCAGATTGCAAACATCATCTGTATGGTAAGCGGAAACGGCAACTCTGCCGCTAACCTCGGACGTAACATTGCTATTGCCCACTTCCTCTTCAAGGTATTCCAGGTAATAGTACTCTATCCGTTCATGAACCTCATTATCAAGATGACTTATGTTCTTGTAAGAGGCAACGACGTAAAGCCGGAAGGCTACCGTCTCAAGTTCATCGGCAACGCTATTCAGGAGCCAACAATGGCTATGCCAAATGCTCTCCATGAAATTCAGAGAATGGCAAAAATGGCTCTTCTTAACATGAACGATGCGGTAAAAGCATTTATTACAGGCGACAATTCAAAGCTTGAGCTTATCAAAGAAGCCGAAGGTTATGTTGACTATCTCGATGAGCAGATTTCAGCTTATCTTGTTAAGATGAACAGAAGCGAACTTCCTCTTGATGACGCAAATCAGATTGCATCTTATTTCCATGCAGTTAACGGCATTGAGCGTGTCGGTGACCATGCTGACAGCATTGCAAAGCTCATTCCGAGAGCAAAAGATGCCGGTGTAGTTCTCTCTGAAGAGAGCAAGGCTGAAATCAAGGAGATGCTCGGTGCCCTCAATGCTCTGTGGGATCTCTCCATGAACATTCTCGGAAAGGGAACATTTGAGGATATCATGGCTGTAAGCGATCTTGAGAGAGAAATCGATGAAATGGAAATCAAGTATGAGGAAACACATATTGAAAGACTTAAGGAAGGCAAATGCTCCGCAGAAGCCGGTATTTACTTCTCTGACATCGTATCTGTTCTTGAACAGTCCGCAGACCATGCCGTAAGCATTGTTTACTCACTCGCTGAGACAAAGGCCGGTATGAAGAAGCACGGTTACAAATTATCTGCTAAAACAGAAGAAGCTTAATTAAAGCAAACACTCCCCTCTGTCTTATGATAGTGGGGAGTTTTCATTTACATAAATGAATTAAAGTGATATAATTTTAATATTAAGTATGTGGAGGATTCACTATGGAACTTGTTATCAGAACAGCTCAGGGCCTAATTGAAGGCGATGTGAGCAAAGACGGAAAAACTCGAATTTTCAAGGGTGTTCCCTATGCTGAACCGCCTGTTGGTAAACTGAGATTTGCAAGATCTGTACCCAAAAAGCCATGGATTGGTGTAAGAACCTGTAAAAGCTTCGGACCTCAGGCATTTCAGGCTGATAAGACAAAAGGCGACCTTTATCCAAAAGAATTTTACTCTGTTGAGATGCCACCTATGAGTGAAGACTGTCTGTATCTTAACATATGGACACCTGCTGAAGTAAACGAAAAACTTCCTGTACTCATCTATATTCATGGTGGAGCATACATGCACGGATACGGCAGCGAGGCCACCATGGACGGTGAAGGCATGGCAAAAAAGAATGTAATCATGGTTACAATAAACTACCGTGTTGGTGCGCTGGGATTCTTTGCCCATGATGAGCTTGAAAAAGAAAATGCAGAGGGTATTTCAGGCAACTATGGTTACTGGGATCAGATAAACGCTCTTAAATGGGTATATGAAAATATTGAAGCCTTTGGCGGTGATAAAGAGAGAATTACCATATCAGGTCAGTCAGCGGGCTGCATGAGTGTTCAGACCCTTGTTTCCACCGACGTTACAAGAGGACTGATTCACGGTGCAATTTTACAGTCCGGCGGCGGAATTCCTGGATTTGCAAGAGATTATTCACTTGAGCATCAGAAGCAGGTTTCTCTTGAACTTATGGAACTGCTTGGCGCAAAGAACATTGAGGATCTGCGTAATATGTCCCCTGAAAACATCTGCTACGGAGCTTATGAAATCAACGGGAAGCACGAGGGGCTGATGTGGATGCCTAATGTGGATGGTTACCTGCTGAAGGATACAGTGATGAACCTTGCTCTTGATGGTAAAATTCATGATATCCCCTACATTATCGGTTCCACAAAAGATGAAATGGGTAACGGTACCGCTGAATTACTTGTGGAGAGTGCAAGGAAGTTTGCTTTAAATCAGGAAAAACTCGGAAAGCCACCGGTTTATGTATATCACTTTGAGCATGACTTACCCGGTAGTGATGACGGTGCATTCCACTCCTGTGAGCTGTGGTATGAATTTGAAACCCTTGACAGATGCTGGAGACCTATGACAGAGCATGACTATGAAATCTCAGAAGAGATGAGCACTCAATTCGCAAATTATGTTAAAAAAGGCAATCCTAATTCTGATGATGTAAGTGAGTGGAAACCATTCACCGAAACAGATAATTTCGTAATGGCTTATAAATGATACGAAAAATGGGCAGTGGTTCATATGAACCCTGCCCAAAATTTTTATTCTGAATTATCCCGGAATCTTGGAAATGTTCTCTTCGTTGTACTCGATGGAATGAGACTCTTCAATACCTGTGAGGTACTCGGAGTACTTCTCGTCTGTGATAGTGCTTCTGCAGTCTGCAGCCCACTTCTCATCGCCTGCACCTACAAAGTACATTACGTGGAAGCCATAGTCTGTGGAAACGATGTCTGTATCTCCGGCCTTTCTCTCCTCGTTGAAAATCCAGTTGTTGAATGTCTCGACCATATCGCCTTCTTTTACATTCTCGTAAAGACCACCGTTATATGCAGAGCCGTTATCCTCTGTGTACTTGGAAGCAAGAGCTGCAAAGCTTTCCTCTGTTGCCTCTCCGTTCTTCCACTCTGTGAGAATCTCTTCTGCCTTTGCGTTTGCGGCACCTGCGGAGCCGTATGTGGACTCTGTTACGAGGATATGTCTAACATTAACGGTCTTTGATGTATCCTTTTCTGCAGGATTTACAAGACAGAATACTGTGAATGAACCTTCGTTCTCATCACCGGACATATCAACTGTTGTGTCACCAATCTTTGTATCCTTGTTGAACTCCCACTCGGAAGCAGTGTTACCCTCAACATAAGTTACACCGGTCTGAAGTGTAGCCTCCATAGCGGATGCTACATCCTCATCGCTCTGACCCTCGTAGAGCTCTCTCTGAATCTTCTCTGCTATTTCGAGGAATTCTTCCTCTCCCTTAGCGGAAGAAAGCTCATTGGAGTATTCCTGTGCTTCTGCAAATGTGAGAGTCTTCTGAGTAATCTCAGGCTCTGCATCCTCGACAGCTTCTTCATCAACCGGTTCTGAATCAATATTGAGTATTTCTACAGTTTCTTCGTCAGACTCTTCAGCGACATCCTCGTCCTCAGGAAGCATTCCTGTGTACTCGATTGTGTAAGCTCTGTAGTCTACAGTTGTGTAATCCTTATAGTTCTCATCGAAGTAAGCCTTAATCTCATCATCGCTGATGCTGTAAGAATCTTTGATGCTCTGCTTGTAAAGCTCAGCATAGTTTGCAATCTCGTAGCACTTCTTTACATCTTCCTTTGAGATAACTCCGCTGAAGTTTGAAAGATCTGTGTTATTTGCTGCTGTTTCAGCCATAGCTTCCTGCTCAGCTGTAATTGTGAAGCCGTTTGCCTTGCCTTCTTCGTAGAGCGCAAGAGTTTCATTGAGAGTAGTCTCAGTCTCACTCATGAGGAAATCAAACCATGTCTGCTCCTCGTCATAATCCTGATCTTTAAGAGACTTACTTGTGTCAATACCTGTGATATAGGAGAAATACTCTCCATAGTAGCTCTTATAGGTATTGAGTGTGCTCTCAAAGAAATAAGCCATCATGTTGTCAGAAATTGAGAGAGACTCAGTCTTAACAGCTTCTTTGTTTCTGAGGTAAGCACCGTTGTTGAAGTAGAATGCCTTTACAGACACACCTGCAACGAGACATACGCAGAGCACAATAGCTACTGCGGAATAGATGAGCTTGTTTCTTTTCTTTTCTCTGAGGATTTTCTCCTCAGCTTCTCTTTTGATTTTTGCCTTTTCGGCATTGATTTCACGGGATCTTGCTCCCTTACCCATTGTGTATCAACCTTTCTGTGACATAGTTTAATTAGTCAACTTTGATATTATAGCAACTTAATGTGATAAAATCCATAGTTTTCTTTCTGAATTTTATGTGAAAAGCAATGCGACCGCATGGGCGGCTATGCCTTCTTCTTTACCAGTGAAGCCGAGTTTTTCCTCTGTTGTAGCTTTTACAGAGACAGCAGAGATATCAACTTTGCAGGCTTTTGCGATATTTTCACGCATTTCTGCTGTATATGGCTTCAGCTTAGGCTTCTGTGCTATTACGGTGGCATCTATGTTGCCGACCTTGTAACCTGCCTCATTCACTACTCTGACAACTTCCTCGAGAAGTTTCAGGCTGTCTGCACCCTCAAATGCGGGATCGTTATCTGGAAAAAGACAGCCTATATCTCCCATTGCCGCCGCACCTAAGATTGCATCGCTGATTGCGTGGAGGAGAACATCGGCATCGCTGTGACCAAGAAGACCGAGGCTGTGAGGAATATCCACACCGCCTATAATGCACTTTCTGCCCTCAACGAGCTTATGAACATCGTAACCGTGACCAATTCTGAATGGAAGCATATTGCCCTCCCTGTTTCTGATTATTGTTTCTGCTGTTCCTATATCTTCAGGAGTTGTAATTTTTATATTGGTGTACTTACCCTCGGAAAGATATACCTTTTTACCTAAACTCTCATAGAGCTGGCAATCGTCTGTATAATTGACTTTCTCAGCCTCTGGAGAATTGGCACACTCGAGATATTCATCCCTGTAAAATACCTGAGGTGTGTATATATTGCGAAGCATACTTCTGTCAGGTGTGGATTTAACAAAGGAGTTTTCATCCGCAACCTTGACAGTATCCTTTGGAACGGCTGAAAGAGTTGCCGCACCATGAACGTACGCATCCTTAATTACGGTAACAATTTCCTCATTGGTGACAAGTGGTCTTGCTCCGTCATGAATTGCGATGATATCCGAACCTGCGGAATTTACACCGTTAAGTACAGACTCTCGTCTGTCAGCTCCACCTGCAACCACCGATTTAAGCTTGGATATACCCTTTAGCATATCCGATGCAAAATCGATATCCTCTGCCCTTGTAACTACTATAATATTATCTATGAGTTCGCAGTTCTCAAAAGCAAGCGCCGTTCTTCTGAGCACCGGAACACCGCAAAGCTCCATAAATACCTTTGGAACATCTGACTGCATTCTGCGTGAACTGCCTGCGGCAGGAATTACCGCTGTAATTGTTTTTCCATTATACATAAACTACCTCACAGGAGATCAAAATCTTTGAGTATGAGTTCCTCGAGATTCTCGCTTTTCTCTGCGATGATTCTCTTGGACTGATTGAGTATTGCCGCCTCAATGAGATTTCGAGCCATACGGCCGTTACCGTTCTCTGTGGCGTTCTGCTTCTGTTTCATATCATAGTAAGAACGAAGCGGCTCGAAGCACTCTTCAGCCAGTTTATATCCCTTTGATTTTACTGTAAGCTTTGAAATCTCAAGAAGTTCGTCAGCTGTGTAATCAGGAAATTCTATGATATTCGGGAAACGGGAACGAAGACCTGAGTTTGCTGTGAGGAACTCCTCCATCTCGTTGGAATAACCCGCAAGAATAACAAGAAGATTCTCTCTGTTATCTTCCATGCCTTTTACGAGGGTATCTATTGCCTCGAGACCGAAGGAATCATCCTGACCTCTGTATAAAGAATAGGCTTCATCTATAAACAGAACTCCACCTATTGCAGACTCTATGACCTGTCTTGTAAGCGGTGCTGTGTGACCGACATAACGGCCGACAAGATCTGCTCTTGTTACCTCAATAAGCTGTCCACCTGTAAGAACTCCTATGGCTTTCAGATAGCGGGATACTATTCTTGCGATTGTGGTTTTACCTGTACCCGGGTTGCCTGTGAAAATCATGTGCATGGATGGTGAAGATGCCTTCATGCCCTTATCTTTACGCATCTGAGCAACCTTATAATGCTCCTCAAGGGAAAAGATATATTCTTTTACAGTCTTGAGTCCAACTATGGAATCCATCTCTGCACGAACTGCCTGAAGGGCATCGCTCTCTGATGCAACTTTCTCTTCAGCATAGAGCTTTGTTTCGCCTGATACAAAAACAAGGTTATTATCTTCTGCTTTTACATCAAAGCTCATTTCTTCAGTACCCTCAAAGAGCTTATGCTCGCTGAGAACCCTGAAGCACTTTTCGGCAAAATCAGAGATGGTGTTTACACCCGAGGTTTTTGAGAACTTACCTGCAAAATATACATATACTTCATCGGATGGAATAAGCTTATACTTCAGCTTTTCTTCTACCTTTTTTGAGAGCTTGGTAAATTCCTTCTTGCCTATTTTTGTGAGGGACTCAGGAGCAAATTCGGAAGTTGTGCAGATATCAGCCACGGCATTGACAAAGGCCGCACCCATGGCATCCTGAAGCTTGGCAGGGGAATTCTCTGTCATAAAAAAGAGATATCTGCCCTCTGCACTGAGGCTTGAAATGGCATTGGGAACGAGAGCATTTCCCACATCAACAAGCATACCCTTCTGCATGGCATAACGGGAAGAAAGACGGATATTTCCGTTCTTGCAAAGCTCTGCCACCATATTCAGCACCGATTTACTGCATTTATCATAATTCTCAAAAAGAATAACTTTTGAATCTGTCTGGAATGCACTGAAAAGATCCTGAATCAAAAGCTTTGTGTCGGTATTCTCAGGGTAATATGATAAATCTATAACAGAGATTTTATCGGAACCGATGAGCCCTGATGTATGCATCTCTTTTACTACCTCTGTGAGTGCAAGATGACGACCTGTTCCCTGTTTGCCGCTGATTACTACGAGAGAAGCCGGCTTACTCTCCTCCATGCCCATGACAAAAGGCCTTTTGAAGGAGAGTATAAGCTTTTTGAGAAACTCATCCTGTCCGATTACTTCTTCGCCTAACTTTGCTGAAACCTCTGAAAAAGCTTTGTTTACATCAATATTCTTTTCGCCTGAGCCGTGAGCCTTCGGCTTCTCGGTAATTACTGTTTCCGCAGGTGTAAGATCATCTGCCTGAAGCTGTCTTGTAAGCTCTTCAAGGTCTTTC
>JAUNDK010000019.1 GCA_030526115.1 Clostridia bacterium | reverse complement strand
GGGATGGGAACAGGTGGACCCTCACCACAATCAATACCAACTTTATTTCGGTTTTTATTTCAGTTTTAAGTGTCGTCTCCTGACGACTTTGATATTATATAACACAACAGCCTGAATGTCAACAACTATTTTCAAAAAAACCAAATTTTTTTGATATATATTTTCCGGGTCGATCATATGGCTTATTATAGCCGTTTACAGGTGTTTTGTCTATGAAATTAATGTAAGCTGTAAGTTATTGGTTTTAGTTGTTAGCAATAAATTTTTAATTAGGAGAATTTCGCTTCTGCGGAAACGACTTATGACTCTGTCTTAAGAATCCACAATCTTTACAGAGAAAAAAGCCCGGCAAAAACTTTTACATTTCTGCCAGGCTGTACTCTTTGTCAAAAATTCATAACTCCGAACTCTTAATTCTGAATTTCCTTACCCTTTCGCCTCGCTCAGAGAAAGTATTTCTTTTCCCGAGCAGATGATTGTAATAATCTCTCCCTCTGTAATCGGAATAAGTTCCTCATGATCTGCGGCTTTTGCTCTGTAAATGCTGTCGTTTTCATCAACAAGATAGATGTAGGTATTACCTTCAATATCAATATATCTTATTGCTTTGACTATGATTGTATATTCTCCGTCTGCCTCAACAGATGCATTGTCGGAGTTAATACCAAGAAGATTTCTGTACTTAACCATACATTCTGCCTGGGATGACGCTGTTGTAACAAGGTTATACTGCTCAACATTTACTGCGGCATAAAGCTTTACAAGTCCGCTTGCATCCTTGAGAACCATGATATATGTTGGTCTGCCATCCACATTGATAAGGCTTGGGAATGATGCCTGATAGCCTTTCTCCTGAACTTCACCCTCTGCCGCCGCCATGGCTGATTTTTCATCGGCACCGGCAATTGCGTAGTAGTGGGCTTCACCTGTTCTCTCGTTTGCAAGAAGGAATCCGATATTGGAAGAGTCACCGTTCACGGAAGTTACACCTGTGTAAATCCAGATATCTCCGTCCTTTGCAACATAACCATAGTCGGATGTAGGTGGATCATCCTCTGCATCACTCGGAATATATGTTGTTACCTGCTTACATCCTTTTTTGCTGATTACACTGTTCCAGAAACCGTTCTGAAGTTCACCATGCCAGTTATACTGTTCGCATATAAGGTTTCCGTCGAATACTACATCTACCCAATGTGGAACATCGCCTGTATCGTACTTCTGCATTTCTCCGCTTACAGGATCGAGTACAATGCATCCGCTTACTGTCTGACCGCCGAAAAGACCTATACTTCTTTTATAGACTGATACCACGTAGAACGGGTTGCCATCTTCGTCAATCTCAAAGTGAAGGTTACCGAACATTTCTGTCGGATAGGCAAGACGGATATGTCTTGCTGCATCCTCAAAAAGATATGCGGAAGGTACATACTTCATTCCACTGCTCTCTTTGTAAGAAGCTGACATGGAAACAGGGTCAACGGTTACATATCCCGGTACACCCTCATTTCTGTTGTTGAACCACTTGAAAAATCCCGCATACTCAAGAGCGGCAACCTTTTTCGGTACTCCTCCGAAATCTATCTGAGTGTAATCCGGAGAAACATTGAACTGGCTGACAACGTTTGCGAGAGAACCTATCTCTCTGTCACCGAGCATTTTTGCAGATGCCGTATCCATTAAAGCTATGGAAGAAGTGCCAACACTCTCATCCATGTCATCGGTGAACTCCACCTGCTGAATCTCAAGAATAGAGGAGTACTTTCCTGCATTGAGAACAGTGCTGCCTGCACCTGCGGCAATAATCATAACAAGTATGAGTGCTACCGGGATAAGCAGTGCTTTGTCCGCCTTCGGTCTGCCTGTAATTTCGACCTTGTTACCGTTCTGGATTATATGAACGGCATTTTCTCCATGCATTGATTTTGCAATTCCCTTTGGAATTATGAAAGCAAACAGAGCCATGATTATTGTGACCCAGAAGCCTTCGTCATGAATGTTAATCGGTGTAAGTCCCACAAACCAGCTCAGGAAAAGAACCAGTATTGCAAGTACGGCACCGATTATTGTTGATTTTGTGCCGGATTTCTTCATTGAAAAATCCCTCCTTAATTATTTCTTGAACATTTTTCTGCATCTATGGCAAGAACCACCATCAATGCGTAAAGTGCATTAAACGGGTCTGCAACTTCTATTGAATATGTATCTGTCCAGTTCCATATCTCTTTGCTTACAACTGCAACGATATTCCCCGTTCCGTCAACAATACGATAATCCCATTCAAGATAATCACCCTCAATATGCCATCCGTTGAAATCTATGCTGTATTTCGGTTTGAAGAGAGTGAATTCCTTTCTGAGCGTACCGATAAGTCTGTCGCCCTGATACAGATCGAAGGCAGGAAGCCACGTTAGTATTCTCTCACAGACCTGGCCGTAGTAATTACCGTAGCCATCATATATATTCAGCTTATGACCCCAGCTGAGCTGACCTTTTACGGAATAGAGAACTCCGCCGTTTTCATCGAAAATATCGTAGCTGTCGAACCATGAGAACAATCTCTGTTTGAATAACATTTTCATAAATCGCCCCTCCTCAAGAGCTTATGTGAGAATTATACTATCTCACAATTTAATAAAACAGACAAGGTTTGGCGAATTAGAACAGTTTATTTCGCTGTTATTTTACTTTTCCGTTTACTGCGAGGCGGTTTATCTGAGTGGCTATATAACCTGCACCGTAACCGTTATCTATGTTTACTGTGGCTATGCCGTTTGCACAGGAATTTATCATGGTAAGCAATGCGGAAACTCCGTGGAAACTTGCACCGTATCCAACGCTTGTGGGTACTGCTATTACAGGACATGAGGCAAGTCCGCCTATTACACTGGCAAGAGCACCCTCCATTCCCGCAACGGCTATTACGCAGTTTGCATCCTCAATGGCATCCACTTTTGAGAGCAGACGGTGAATACCCGCAACACCCACATCGAACACCCTGACGACATTGGAACCGAAATACTCCGCTGTCTGAGCAGCCTCTTCAGCAACCGGAATATCCGCCGTGCCTGCTGTGCATACCGCAATTTTGCCTATGCGATTTTTGTTCGGCTGTTCGTATTTGAGTATGCGTGAAACCTCGTCATACTGAATCTCCGGGATGATTTCTTTCACAAGTTCATACTGGTGGGCTGTGGCTCTTGTTCCGAAAACCTCGCCATTCTGCTCATAAAGTCTGCTGTATATTTTTGTCAGAAAGGCATCTGCCTTGCCTGCGCAGTAGACAACCTCGGCAAAACCGGTTCTTGTTTTACGGTCGGTATCCAGCTTTGCAAAAGCCCCCATTTCCTCGTATGAATTTGCATGAAGGAGCTTTTCCCCTTCTTCGAGGCTTATCTCCCCCGATTTAACTTTTTCAAGTATCTCCTTTGTGTTCATAAAGAACCTCTCTTTTTCGGTAATGTTTCAATATTATACTCCCTTTTCCGCTTTAGTTCAACAAAATGCTGAGCAATAAAGAAAAACGGCCCCAAAAGGAGCCGAAAATCTGTCAGAACGGTTTAAAAATTCCATCCGAATAATTTACATATGCAAAATCACCGGATACGCTGTCTTTAAGCAATACAATATCCTGTCCAAGCACAAGGAGCTCGAAAGGTTCTTCGTAAACGATACTGTAAGTATCTCCACCATCATAACCGCATGAATATATGCTTATATAAAAAGTTCCGTCCTCGTAATAATAACCTGATGCGTAGTAAAGTCCGTCTGATGCAGGCAGACAGTCAAATCCGTTTACCGGAACAGTTTTCTTATCTGTCTTGCAGTTGTAAAGATACATATCAACCGTATCGTTACTCTGACGATAAGAAGCCCTGCCTGTTATATACTTACCATAACCGTGACAACCGACAAAATCATCAAGAACTTTTGAATTCTTCTCGGTTTCAACATTGTATTTATATAAGGAGTTTGTGCAGTTGGAGTCTACTCCGTCGGTAGCGGGAACGGTTTTTGTGTAGTATATTCGTTTATCATAATATCCTTCAAGCTGAACCGCATATGGAAGTTCGGCTACAAGCACACATTTCTTCGATTCTGTACCTGTTTTATAAATGGCTCCCATACCTTTGTCGTGATCATACACAAGGAAAAATATTTTGGAACCGTTTGTCAGTATTTTCTGAGATATGCTGTAACCGTTTGCGGAAACGGATTTCAGAATTTCAGAATTATTCATATCCTTGCCGCAACGCAGATTGTACTTGTCTACATCATACTCAACCCAGATGTAATAGTCATTAACCGAATGTGTTACCGAGATAAAGCCCTGAGATTCATTATCATAAACAAGTGCTGTATCCACCGTAAAAAACGTGGAAGAACCCGAAGCCCACACCTCTGTCATCGAAACAGGCGCAAAACAGACAAAAATCGCAATTATTACTGCCATTAAAAAAGATGTTAATCTGATTATTTTTTTCATTTTTCCCACCTGATTTCCGTATATTCTGATTCAATTATAATTTGAAGAATAACTCAAATCAATAGGTATAACAGCACAAATCACACAGGCTTAAACCGTCATATCGACGAAAAAACTCCGCAGAGTTTCAAAAACCTGCGGAGTGTTTATTTTCTGTTTAAAATCAGCAGAATGGGTTCTCTGTCTTGTAGAGCATACCCTTTGGCTGGTTGAATGCGATGTCCTTGACTCCGAGGAACTTAAGAACCTCAAAGAGAGTCTTACCGACATGGTTGAACGCAACCGCACCGTGGTGTGGATATCTCTTCTCGATGAGAACATGGCGATAGAATCTGCCCATCTCAGGAATTGCGAATACACCGATTCCACCGAAGGATCTTGTAGCAACAGGAAGAACTTCACCCTCTGCGATGTAAGCACGAAGCTCGCCCTCGCTGTCGCACTGGAGACGATAGAATGTGATGTCGGATGGAGCGATGTCACCCTCGAGAGTACCTCTTGTGAAATCCGGCTCACTGCCCTGTGGCTCGAGAAGTCTGTGCTGGATGAGCTGATACTTGACCGCTCTGTCTGCGCACATCTTGCAGGATGGTGTGTTACCACAGTGGAAGCCCATGAATGTATCTGTGAGCTTGTAATCGAACTTACCTGCGATGTCCTCATCATAAATGTACTTTGGTACGGAGTTGTTGATATCGAGAAGTGTTACTGTATCGCCGGAAGCGCAGATTCCGATGTACTCGGAGAGAGCACCGTAAATATCAACCTCACAGGAAACAGGAATGCCTCTTGAAGCAAGACGGCTGTTTACATAGCAAGGCTCGAAACCGAACTGGCTTGGGAATGCAGGCCAGCACTTGTCGGCAAATGCAACATACTTTCTTGAACCCTTGTGATTCTCTGCCCAGTCAAGGAGTGTGAGCTCAAACTGAGCCATTCTCTCAAGAAGCTCAGGATAATACTTGCCCTCGCCCATCTCTTTTGCCATATCTTCGCAGACAGCAGGAATTCTCTCGTCACCTGCATGCTCTTTGTAGGATACGAGAAGATCGAGCTCGGAGTTCTCTTCTATTTCAACACCAATCTCATAAAGACCCTTGATAGGAGCATTACATGCGAAGAAGTCCTGTGGACGTGGTCCGAATGTGATAATCTTGAGGTCCTTAAGGCCGAGTATGGTTCTTGCAATCGGAATAAACTCAGCAATCATGTCAGCGATTTCATCGGCTGTTCCGACAGGATACTCAGGAATATAAGCCTTGAGCTTTCTCATGCCAAGGTTATAGGAGCAGTTGAGCATACCGCAATAAGCGTCGCCTCTGCCGTTAATCATATCTCCGTCGCCCTCTGCTGCAGCAACGAACATACATGGTCCGTCGAAGTTTTTGGCAATGAGAGTTTCTGGTGTTTCAGGACCGAAGTTTCCAAGGAATACTACAAGAGCATTGCACTCTGCACTTTTTACTTCCTCAACAGCCTTAAGCATATCAAGTTCATTTTCTACTGTTGTCTTTGCCTCATAAATCTCGAGGTTCTTCTGACCGCATGCTGCTGCGATCTTTGCTCTTCTTGTCTCAGAAAGAACAATTGGGAAACAGTCACGGCTTACAGCAACCAGACCGAGTTTTACTACAGGAATATTCTGCATAATTTTTATCCTCCCTTATATAATGTGCCGAACAGATTCGACACAGATATTCATACAGATACATATTACTCTGTTTTATGGCAAAAATCAAGGAATATAAAAATAAATAAAAACACGGTAATAATCAGAATGTTATGCATCATAGTTTTGTAAAAATATCACAAAATCTCAAAACGGCAGAGTAAAAACATTGACATTTTTTAGATGAGGTATAATTCATTTACCGTATAATATGTTTTTGCAGAATTTTTTTGCGGAAATGAAACAAATCACAGAATATCGGAAGTCTAATAATAAAAAACACAAAAGGTGATTCCCATGTATCGTTAAAATGAGTTTGTATATATTTCATTTCAGGAGGATTATGCTATGAAAAAATCAGCATTACTTTTATCAATGTTACTGTTACTTGCCATGGTTCTCAGCGCCTGTGGAACAGATAAGGCAGAAGCCAATGTAAAAAAATTTCTGGAGATTGAATTAAACTGTCCGAATGAAACTATCGAAAAATTATTGGAGGCAGACCCTGAGGACACTTCCATGGATTACGAAAAGGAACTCCGTAATCTTTACGGAGGATTTGTCAACGATGAGCTTATACCCGACCTTTTCGGAGTAAAGTGTACAGATTTCTGGGGACTTCATGTTGAGGCTTACAGAAGTGAAGCCGGGTTTGAATTAAAATCACTCGATATCAGCAGGTTAAATGATTCCAACTACGATTTCACCGCTTCAATAACAGTCACCAACAAAGACGGCGAAAAACTCGATATTACAATTCCCGGAAGCGTTCAGGTGGATGAAAAGGGACTTGTAAACTTTGCAAGAATAAAAAACAACGACTGGTATGATGATTTCTCGGAATTCATAGGTGAACCTGTCCGATAAAGAAGGCAAAAATGACCACCCTAAGGGTGGCCATTTTTATGCCTTTTTGTGTTTGTCATTCATGGGGTTCCATCTTCCGCTCAGGTAATATCCGCTGAAGAGGAAGAACAGAAGCAGGTTATGACCTATCATACATGCCCATGCAGAAATAAGTCCCATTCCGAAATGAACCGTGCATATATATGTTCCGAGAATTCGGATGAGCCACATTCCGCTTATATTAAAGTACAACGGAGCAACTGTTTTGCCAACTCCCTGCATCATACCTTCTACAACGATAGGTACACCGTAGAAAGGCTCTGAAATCGCAACCATGCGCAGGACTGTTGTGCCAAGGGCAATAACCTCTGCATCCCTTGAGAATATTCCCATGAGAGGTTCTGCAAATATGAAGAGCAGACCGCCTGAGATTATCATCAGACCGATTTCAAGAGGAATGATGGTTTTACCGAGACTTTTAAGTTTCTCTTTGTTCTTTGCTCCGAGGGCATTTCCTGAAAGTGTAGCCGCCGCTGCCATCATTCCGTAACCAGGGATGTAGAAAGCAGATTCAACTGTATTTGCTATGGTGTGAGCCGCTGTGCTCATTCCGCCGAGTGCGTTGATAAGAGCCGCGAACACAACAAATCCGAGACTTGTTCCGAAACGCTGGAACATATTCGGAATACCAACCTTTATACAAGGCTTCAGTATCTTCATGTTCGGCAGGAACTTCTGACCATTCGGGGAAATATCCTTATGACGGAAAAGTGCGACAGTCATTGCTGAACCACCGACAACAAAGGAGAACGCACTGGCAATACCTGCACCCTCTACACCCCAGCCTGCGCCCCACATTGGGAGAGCCTTGCCAAAGAGGCTGATTGTTCTTGTCGGGTAAATCAGCAGGAAGTTTGCAATTATATTTATGATATTTACTACTATTCCCACACGCATAGGAGTTTTTGTATCACCGACGGAGCGAAGAACAGTACCGAATACTATGCTTGCCGCACGGAACAGCATCGGAGAGTACACAATGAGGAAGTATCTTCCCGCAAGGTCCCTTATGCGCAGGTCTACATTCATCCATCTCGGAACAGCAGAGCTCAGCATAAACACCAGCGCTGTCATGAATAAGCCAATGACAACAGTCATGGATACCGCCTGGGCGGATGCCGCCTTTGCTTTCTCTCTTTCTCCTGCACCGAACGCCTGGGCAATGAATGCGAGGAAACCTACGCCCATTGCGTTCATTACACCGAGAACCAGCCATCCGACAGTACCCGTTGCACCGACTGCGGCTGTGGCGTCTGTTCCCAGACTTCCTACCATCGCAGTATCTATGTACTGGACAGCTGTCTGCATGAGCTCCTCGAGCATAGTCGGCCATGCAAGGGCGAAAATCACCGACAGCATAGCGAAATCGAGTTTTTTATTCAGTTTATTTTTCAGCATTTTTTCACCTGTAAGATTATAATATAGCACTCCATAGTTTAATGCCGAAATACTAAAAAGTCAACAAAAGAGAGTAGCCTGAACAAACTTTAATTATCGGAGCTTTCTCACCACACAAAAAACACCCCGGAGTTTTGCCCCGAGGTGTAAGTATTCCTGTATTATCAGACATCAAGTCCTGCGTGATATCCCATGTATATCGCTTCTGTGATATTGCTCGGACGGACACAGTCACCTATTTCACGAACAATCGGTGCACAGTTGAGAAGTGAATTTACACATTCCCTGTTGGATTTCTGTCCTACTGCACAGATTACGGATTTACCCGGTACGATAACTTCGTTGCCGTCTGCATCTTTACAGAGAACGCCATCTGATGTAACTTCAATGCCCTGATACTGAGTATGTGCCTCAACATGCTTCTCAATCATCTGCATGAGTATAGGACGATGACGGATGTTCGCATCGGGAGCAAGCTCCGGTCTCATCTCTACAAGGTGAACCTTTTTACCCTCCTGTGCAAGGTGAATTGCCGCCTCACATCCTGCAAGACCGCCGCCGAGAACAACTACACTGTCGCCCACTTTTTCCTTCTCGAGGTAGTAGTTATTTACTATAACCACATTATCCCCGTCAATTCCCTTTATGTTGGGAACTATCGGGCTGGAACCGACCGCAACAATCATGACATCGGCATTCTGTGCCTCGGCATATTCAGGAGTTACCTCTGTATTCAGACGAATTTCCACGCCTGCTTCGACAGCCTGTGCTTCGAGGGATAAGCCGAGCTCGTACATCTCACGCTTGAAATCTATTGCCTGCTCGCACTTTAATATACCGCCGACCTTGTCGCTCTTTTCGCAGAGAACAACCTTATGGCCACGAAGTGCCGCTGTCACGGACGCCTTGAGTCCTGCCACACCGCCGCCTACAACAAGGACATTTTTCTTCACAGCCGCAGGAACAATCTCTGTTCCCTCTATCTCTCGACCGATGAGAGGATTAACTGTGCATCTTCTTGTCTGGGTTGTGGGGCGTTCTGCCATACAGGTGAAGCAGCGCAGACACTTTACTATCTTATCATCATCACCTGTCATTACTTTCTGCGGAAGATAAGGATCTGCAAGAAGTGCACGGCCCATGTAAACAACATCTGCCTTTCCTGATGCTATTATTTCTTCCATCTGCTCAGGGTCATTTAATGCACCGATGGTTGCAACAGGCTTGCTGACGTGCTTTTTAATCTCCTCTGCGAGATATACATTAACACCATGCTTTGAGAACATGGAAGGATGTGTTCTGAAGAAACCAAACTGGTAAGATCCTGCAGATACATGGATGAGATCCACATATTTCTCAACTGCCTGTGCGATTCTTATACCTTCGTCAAGGTCGTAGCCACCATCGAAAAGCTCGGAACCGCTCATGCGGAACTCAATCGGGAATTTGGACCCAACAGCTTCTCTTACAGCCCTGAGTACTTCTATTGTGAATCTCATGCGATTTTCGAAGCTTCCGCCGTATTCATCTGTTCTGTGGTTGAAATATGGTGAGATGAACTGATTAAGAAGCCATGTGTGACCACCGTGTATCATTATCATCTCGAAACCTGCACGCTTTGCGAGAACCGCTGTCTCGGCATAGCGGTTTACTATATCGGCAATCTGCTCCTTTGTGAGGGCTGTTACCTTTCTTCCGTCAGGGCGAACTCCGTCGGACGGACCATACTGAGTAAGTCCCTGCTTCTTATTCTTGTCTGCCATGTAAGTTCCGGCATACTGTCCGGAATGAGAGAATTCAACACTCGGAACAGCACCATGTCTCTTGATTGCATCTGCTGTAAATGTGAATGCCGCAAGAGATCCAACCGTTGCAAGATCAAGGTGTAACATGTGAGAACCATCTGTCTCAGGGTGAACAACAAGCTCACTCATAGTAACGGCTGCGGCTCCTCCCTTTGCACGAAGCTCATAGAAAGCACGGGTTCTCTCACCGGGAACACAGTCTTTATCTATATCTGTTGCACCTATAGGTGATGCAAACATGCGGTTGCGAAAGGTGACATTTCCCAAAGTGATGGGCTGACATAAATGCGGATATTTTCTCTCCATGGTATTTCCTCTCTTCTGATAATTTATCTGTACTTTATATTATCACAGAAAAAATATTTAGTAAATATTTACATATCGGTTCATTGCCTCAAAGATATATTATATATTTTCAACACAAAGAAATAGACCGCAGAAAGTTAAAATCTGCGGTCTATCTGTTTTAAATCATTGCGAGCATGTCCTCTGCAGTCGGCATATCCATGATGGTTGTGCCGTAGTGAGCTACTTTAACTGTAAGGTCGCCCTCAACATAGAAGAATGCAGGAAGCTGTTCCTCGATTCCCTCGTACTCACCGTGCTCGAAGCCGAGAGCCTGACACTTTGCACCCTTTGCCTGAAGCTTCTCCATGTCACCGCCGACAAGACCTGGCATATCCTTTGCGGGATCGATAGCGAGGGTCTTGTAAACCTGCATATCTGTATCGGCAACAATTGGGAATGGTATATTAGCATCTGCGAGAGCCTTCTCAAGGTTCTCTATGCTGGATTGCATTACAACCGCAACATTAACGCCCTTTGCCTCAAACTCGGAGTACTTTTCTGCGAGACAGTGAACATCGTAACGGCAGCTTGGGCATCCGATATAACGGAGAACAACGAACATTGTCGGCTTTCCGCCGGCTATCTCGGAGAATGAAGTTCCTCTCTTCTTTGATGTGTCAACTTTGAAATCAGGTAATTTTTCACCTGCTGTAATTCTTGCCATAGTATTTTTCCTTTCACCTTACTATATTGGATATGTTGATTATATACCTGTTCGATGGGAATTACAATAAAATCAGACAGTAAAAGTTTTGTCAACTTTTTCAAAAGTTGCGGGTCCGGGCAGAACCCGGGGCAATTCAGATGTCAGTAAAATCATACAAGAAAACAAGAGCAAAGCTCTTACAGAAAATACACAGTCACAGAGCGAAGCAATTGTGACGGACCTTTTGATGAAGCTTTCAAAGAAAAACATTCTGCAGGTTTTAAGAATTATCATCAATCATTTCATCGCTCATTTTTATATCGAAATGAGTGATGGAAAATTCTATTTTTTATAACAATTTAAAAACGATATTCATCATTAACGTTTAAAAGCTGACTCCACCTTGCCGAAATAAGTTTTGCATACGATATACTTGGTAAACCATAACAACCAAGAGCATAAGCATCATTTAACTCTACAAGTAATGTTCTTCCATCTTTTGTTACACAAATATCCATACTGCAAGCCATAGGTCTTTCTTCCCATTTTCTGAATTCATCCATCATAGAATTGAGAACATTAACATCATACTGATATAAATAGCTTTTCCTATCTAAGAGCATGCCATACGGACGAACATCTACTAATTCATCGTATGTTATAAAGCAACGCCACTCACCACATATTTCAAGCGGTTCACTTACAAGAACTTCATAATCCTCATCCTGATTTCCACATCCCACAAGATCCGATAAACTCTTAATTATTTTACCTGTAAAAACCTTGCTCTTTGTGGGCTTAACAAAATATCCTGCAGACCACTTCTTTTCATCAGAAGAAATAGTGTTTATTGTGTCTTTCCATATTTTCCTACCAAGAAAAGGTACTAACACATCAGGATAATCAGGGATTCTTGGTTTCACACCGAATTTTCCAAAAATTTCATTACACTGCAAAATATAGTCCAAAACTATATCCTCTTTTTCAACAATATCATAAATATCATCAATACTGTGATATGGTATGATTTCAGCACCTAGTTCTCTGAAACCATACATTGCATTTGCAATATTAAAGCTATGAGGTATCTCCATTTTCATACCTCTATCATATTTGGTTTTCATATAGATTTTTCCCATAAAGTACCTCTTTTCTATTTATTTTAATTCAGATTTTGTAATATAGATTTATATACTGTGACTACCTTGAATGCAAAAGTAAAACCAATGCAATATCCAGGGTGATTACATAAAGTCGATTTTTGAGGCTCTTCATCAATCAAATGAGTGATGATACTGTCATATATAACAAAAGCAAGGTTACCTTTTACAGCAACCTTGCCAATAAGTAAATTCCTAATTCCTAATTCCGCATTCCGAATTAGATTGTGTTTACCTTAATCTCTCCGTCAACTGCTTCAACGGATACGCCTGTGAGGGCATCTTCACCCTGAACAACAATCTCGGTTGTGATTGCGTCCTCGACATATCTGCGGATATTGTTGCGAAGGTCTCTTGCACCGCTCTTGCCGTGAATGCTCTTTTCAGCAAGAACTCTGCATGCCTCAGGTGTATAAACGAGGGAAATACCCTTCTCCTTGAGGGAGCCCACATACTCACTTATCATGAGAGCAGCAATCTTCTCGTAGTCGTTTACATCGAGAGGTCTGAACACTACAACCTCATCAACACGGCTTAAGAACTCAGGTCTTAAGAACTCTCTTAATCCCTTCATTGCCTTGTCACGGCTGATATCCTCGGCTGTGTTGTTGAAACCGAGGAGAGTCTCCTTGGAGTTGGAACCTGCGTTGGATGTCATGACAATAACTGTGTTCTCGAAGTTTACTGTTCTGCCGTGGGCATCTGTGATTCTGCCCTCGTCGAGAATCTGGAGGAGGATGTTCATAACATCCGGATGTGCCTTCTCAATCTCATCGAAGAGGAGAACGGAGTAAGGTCTTCTTCTTACCTTCTCTGTGAGCTGACCTGCCTCGTCATAACCTACATATCCAGGAGGAGAACCTACAATTTTGGATACTGAGTGCTTTTCCATGTACTCTGACATATCGAGTCTGATAAGTGTTTCAGGGGAATCGAAGAGCTCCTGAGAGAGAACCTTTACGAGCTCTGTCTTACCTGTACCGGTAGGACCGACAAAGATGAATGATGCAGGGTGGCGTCTTGGGCTTATCTGAACCCTTGAACGTCTGATTGCGGCGCTGATTGCCTTTACAGCCTCATCCTGACCGATAATCTTTTCACCGAGCTTATCCTCGATGTTTGCGAGCTTACCGAGTTCGCTCTCCTGAACCTTGGAAGCAGGAATACCTGTCCAGAGCTCGATTACATAGGCGAGATCACCCTCTGTTACCTCTGCTGTAATCTTCTCGGCATCTATTTCGTCAACCTTCTTCTCTAAAAGACTTACGTTATACTTCTGCTCAGAGATTTTCTCGTAGTCCTTATCCTCTGCTTCTTCGAGCTTCTCGAGCTGATTCTTTGCGATGGCAAGTTCATCCATTGCCTTATCGAATTCCTCAAGATACTTGTTTCTGAGGGCGGCGCATGTGCAGGCCTCGTCTAAAAGGTCAATAGCCTTATCAGGGAGGAATCTGTCGTTGATGTATCTCTCGGAGAGAGCGACAATTCTTCTTGCGATTTTATCGCTCACTTTAACACTGTGGAAATTCTCGTAATAGGAGCGAACGCCCATAATAACCTGAACAGCATCCTCGATGCTTGGCTCGTTGATTGTAACAGGCTGGAATCTTCTCTCAAGGGCTGCATCCTTCTCGATGTACTTTCTGTACTCGTTGAAAGTAGTGGCACCGATAACCTGAATTTCACCTCTTGAGAGGGCAGGCTTCATGATGTTACCTGCGGACATGCTGCCTTCGCTGTCGCCTGCGGCAACAAGGGAATGAACCTCGTCGATAAAGAGGATGATGTTACCGTCCTCTTTTACCTCGTCTATAAGACCCTTGATTCTCTTCTCGAACTGGCCTCTGAACTGAGTGCCTGCAACGAGAGATGTCATATCAAGAAGCTGAATCTCTTTGTTCTTGAGCTTGGATGGAACCTCTCCCCTTGCAATTCTTAATGCAAGACCCTCGGCTACGGCTGTTTTACCTACGCCCGGCTCACCAATTAAGCAGGGATTGTTCTTTGTTCTTCTGGAGAGAATCTGAACAACACGCTCTGTTTCTCTGTCACGGCCGATTATGTTATCGAGCTCGCCGTTTCTTGCGCGCTTTGTGAGGTCTGTACAGTAGAGAGGTATCATCTTTCTCTTCTTCTCTTTTCTCTCGTCCTGCTTTGACTTTTTCTTTGAGCTTTTTGTTTCAGGCTCATCGTCACTGTTTGCAAGTGGATTTGCACCAAAAAGCTGTTCGATTGGGAAAGACTGAGTTCCGCCCGGGAAGAATTCATCGAGAGCAGACTCTGCATCGTCACCCATATTCTCAAGAAGATTATCCATCTCCTCTGTCATCTCGTCCATCTGATCGTCTGTGATGCCCATTCTGTCCATCATGGCCTTAACCGGACCGATGTTGAGCTCTCTTGCACACTTTATACAATAACCCTGGGAGTCTTTTCCGTCAAAACCCTGAGAGACGAAAACAACCGCAGGTCTTTTCTGACATCTTATGCATTTTACCATAAATCTGCATTTTTCCTTTCTTTTTGTCTTTGTGAGTATAAACTCTATTTATTAACCTGATATTAACTTATATACTAAATTCTTGTTTTAAATTCCTGTCTGATGTTTATGTCATCCTCGTGAGACTCACTTCTGAGCTTGCCAAAGTATATTCTCAGGTACATCACACCCGAAAATATCATCATGAGGCAGGTAATTCCGAGAAGAATATTTGCCGTAAGTGCAAACATATTCTGTGGTGTTCCGAGTATTTCCATGAGGAAAATTGCACCTATGGAAACATAGAACATGAATGTAGCAACTTTGCCGTACCATTTTGATGCACCCGGCTTTTTCTTTTTGTGAACCACAAGATACATTCCGCAGATGAGCATAGCCACTTCCTTTACAAGAAACAGAATGAGAAAAACTCTTGTCTCCGGTATTTTAACGGCTACACATATTGCAACAATGCCCTGAGTGAGCTTATCCGCGAGGGGATCGAGTATTTTTCCTATTTCGGTTATCTGATTGAAATGTCTTGCTATGAAGCCGTCACAACAGTCGGTAAGCCCCGAGGCCACAAGTACTGATATGGCCATGCTCATATTTCCTTTCAGAAAATATACGGCAAAAACCGGTATCAGGACTATTCTGAGTACAGACAGAAGATTCGGAATAGTAATCCAGTTAAGCTTCTTTTTTTCTTTTGTCATACAGTATATTCCTTTATCTGAATATCCAGTCAAACGGATTGGAAGCTGTCACATAGGAATAAATCATGGAAGAATTAACAGCTGTGTTTATCTTATCCATAATATCTGCGGGCAGCATCGGTGCAAAGAAACCGAGTGCTCCGAGAACAACCCAGATTATAACCGCACCGGCAAAGAAACCGAAAAGTCCACCGAAAACAGAATTTATCTGCTTGAGTATCGGAAGCTCGAAAATACCGGTAAGAAGTCTGACTGCAACTTTTATTATAACCATGACAAGCATGAAAATTATGATTACGGCAAAAACCTTTATTATTCCTATAAGCATAGGGCTGATGGCAGCCTCCACAGTCTGGGCTGCATTTGCGGCTCCGCTTGTAATTGCAGAGTTAAGAGTCTGCTCTGTGACACCATTGCCGGAAAGCCATCTTACAAGAAACTTTGGAAGTCCGGAAAAATATCCGCTTGCATCCTGATTACCGGCAGATACTGCCGCTGTTATTTTATTAAGAACATTCTGTCTGAAAAACTGCACATAAATCTTCTCGGCAACAATAGAACCTGTCCATGATGCTACGAAAGCCGCAGCAACAGAACCGAGAAAATCTCCGAGAGCACGGATAAGACCGTTCTTTGCCCCTGCACATACAAACAGAATCAATGTTACCACAATGATAATATCAAGTGCATACTGCATTTTTTAATTTCCTTTCACAAATCCTCATTTTGCTGATTTTACCTGATTATATCTGATTTCTTTTCCCGCAAGAATAAAAGCCGTATTGTTGCTCTGAAGGGCACATGCAATGGAATCGGAACCCGCATCGGTACTGCCTCTGAGTTCACCGTTATTTGTGTTATAGGTAAATACTGTGTGGTCGGCAAGAACAGCACACACATTACCGTAGGAGCTTATGGATTCTATTCTGTATGCAAACTCAAGTCTTAACGGCTCCCCTGTTCCGGAGAATATGAGAAGACTTGAAGCACCCGCAAATTCATATCCCGAAACGGATACAAAACATTTTCCGTCACCCACATGAGTTGCGGTTATTCTTTTTGAACCGTAGGAATATTCAGTAAAATTACCTTTTTCAGTACCTATTGCCACAGCCTCATCACCTATGACATAAATGTATTTTCCGCTCCAGTATATTTCCTGAACCATGTTTCCGGTGAAAATATACTCGGCCACGGGCTTTTCGCTGTCGAATCTGATTATGACTATTCTTGTGTAAATTTCTCCGAGTCTGGAATACATTGCCGCAACGGCCACCATATCTCCGGCTTCATTAAAACAGACAGCATTTGCGTAATCATCCGAGAACTTATAGCTGTATTTCAGCTTTCCGTTTTTCTCGAATATTTCCACCTGACTGGAATATCCGATCGGGAAAGTTGTGAGAGCATATCTGCCATTTGAGGCCACCGCCCCCGAGAGTATGGTATTCTCGGAACTTCTCTTCTCTGCATTACCGGAGGAATCGACCGTCATGTAATTGGTTCCGCCACAGTCATAAATAAGAAACTTCTCGTCATTCTCACACATAAGCGGAGAGACATAATTATGTCTTATTGAGAAAAGCTCTTTGCCTGTAATATTAAGTTCTGTAAGGGAGGTGCTGCTTAAAGTGACAACTTTTCCGCCGGAGGAGATAAAATCTCCCGGCTCGACTCCGCTGCCGTTCAGGTCAACCGGAAATCCGTCGCCTATGCCACTGCCCACAAAGCTAACCTTTATTCTTGCCCACAAATCCTGTGCAGTCATGTGAGAGCGATTCATCATAAGTACGCTCACACCTAAAATCACCAGCACAGACAGCACAATTATGTACGGAAGAGCTTTTCTGAATTTTGGTTCTTCGTATATTCTGAGTATATCGTGATTTCCTTCGTGAATAATTTCTCGATTGGGAGCGTGTCTGGCTTCATATCTGTGGGGATGTAACTCCCGGGCCTTGTCCTCATCTATATTATCGTAATAATCTCCGCCGCTTTTCTCACGGATTATTACTTCTTTTACTTTGGGTTCTTTTTTCCTGAAATGTTTACTTTCCGGCATAGTTACCCTTTCTTTATGAGACTCTGAATCTCATCTTCCTCATAAAATACTCTGTTAAGGTAGAGGCCGTCGGCAGGAGCCGTAGGGCCTGCAACCTTTCTGTTCTTTGCCTCGAGAATTTTCGGAATATCCTCCGGCTCAAACTTGTTCTGCTGGACCCTTAAAAGAGTGCCCACCATTATTCTTACCATGTTGTAAAGGAAACCGTCACCGGCAACGGTGAAGATTACCTTATCCCCTTCACGTCGAACATCGCTTCGGTAAATGGTTCTGCGCATGTCCTCCATCTTTCTTGCATCCTGAGTGCAGAACGATGTGAAGTCGTGAGTACCGAGATAATATGAAGCCGCTCTGTTAAGCTTTTCATCATCTATCGGATACCAGTAGTGCAAAGTCTTGCCGTCAAGGAAAGGATCCCTTACAGGGGAATTTAATATAACATACTCATACTCCTTGCCAAGACAGGAATATCTCGCATGAAAATCATCGGCGACAGTCTCAACACTAAGACACACCGCATAACTCGGTAAAAAGTGATTGAGTGCGGACTGAAGCCTCTCGTTTGTTATGGGGTTATCTATGTGCATGCTTATGCAGAAAACCCTTGCATGAACACCGGAGTCAGTTCTTGAACATGCCTTAATATCGGGACAGGAGCCGAGTATATCGGCAATTGCCTCCTGAAAGCACTGCTGAACTGTGTATGCGTTCTCCTGAATCTGCCAGCCATGAAACTTTGAACCGTCATAGCTGAGCTTTATTAGCACATTTCTCTCCATTTTATCTTACTACCTTAGGTAAAACTATGTTGAGAGCGATGAAGCCTGCTAAAAATACAGCACAGAAAATCATGGTGATTACATCTGCTTTGCTTATCTTGAGGGTTTTCATCTTTGTTCTGCCGTAACCGCCTGTGTAGCAACGTGATTCCATCGCGGTTGCAAGGTCGAAAGCACGTCTGAAAGCAGATACGAACAGAGGAATAAGCACGGGAATAAGAGCTTTGATTCTCTGTACAATTCCGCCGCTCTCCATGTCGGCACCTCTTGCCTTCTGGGCGGACATGATTTTATCTGTCTCCTCGAGCAGTGTCGGAACAAAGCGGAGAGCAATTGTCATCATCATGGCGAACTCGTGAACAGGTACCCTGATTTTTGCGAGGGGCTTTAAAAGTCTCTCGAGGGCATCTGTAAGCTGAGTCGGGCTTGTTGTGAATGTGAGCACGGAAGAAACAAATATGAGTGCTATGATTCTTACCGCAATGAGCAGTGCATTCAATATGCCGTTAAGTGTGATTTTAAGCACCCAGAACTGAACAAGAGGTTCGCCTGTTCCGTAGAACAGATTGAGTATGGATGTGAAAGCCACGATGAACAGTATGGGTTTCAGGCTCTTGATATATATTTTCGCAGGAACCTTTGAAGCCGCCATGGCTCCTAAAATAACCGCATATACAAGACCTATGTTTAAAAAGTTCTTACTGGAGAAAACAAGTACAATAAAATATACTGTGAGGCATATTTTAAGTCTTGGATCCATTCTGTGAATAAAGCTTTTTGCCGGAAAATACTGGCCTAATGTGATATCTGAAAGCATCAGTCTGTACCTCCCTTTTTGCTGTATGTCTTAAGAATCGGAATAAGCTGAGTGAGGGCATCTTCAACTTTGAGTGTTCCCTCATCAACATCGAGACCCATGAGCTTAAGCTTCTGCATGATATGGGTAATCTGCGGGATTTTAAGACCCATTTCTCTTAATTCCTTACCCTTAGCGAAAACATCCTTTGTATTCTCGAGGTAAGTTGCATTGCCTTTGTTCATAACAAGGACTCGGTCTGCAACCTTGCCTATATCCTCCATGGAATGGGAAACAAGCAGAATGGTGTTCTTTCTTACCTTGTGATATCTGAGAATCTGCTCTAAAAGATCATCTCTGCCCATAGGGTCGAGGCCTGCGGCAGGCTCATCGAGAATGAGAACATCGGGGTCCATGGCGATAACACCTGCTATTGCCGCACGGCGTTTTTCACCTCCTGAAAGCTCAAAGGGAGATTTCTCCCACAGACTCTCTTTAAGACCTGTGAAGCGCAGGGCTTCCTTTGCTTTTTCGAGGGCTTCGGCATCGGAAAGTCCCATGTTCTTCGGTCCGAAGCAAACATCTTTTATTACAGTCTCCTCAAAAAGCTGATACTCCGGATACTGGAAAACCATGCCGACTTTAAAGCGGACTTTTCTTATCTCTTTCGGATTCTTCCAGATATCTTCACCTGAAAGCAGTACCTGACCGGAACTTGGCCTGATAAGTCCGTTTAACATCTGAATAAGTGTGGATTTACCACTGCCTGTATGACCGATAATTCCGAGGAACTCGCCTTCTTCTATTTTTATGTTTACATTGTTTACGGCCTTCATCTCAAAGGGTGTGCCCACGCCGTAAACAAAGCTCAAATCTTTTGTTTCGATAATTGCCATTTTATCAGATCGTCTTCTTTCTTACTTTGCGGAAATGAGTTTCTCTATGAGAGAGATGCACTCCGCTGTGTTCATCGGCACATCGCCGAGATCTATACCTTCTTTTTTTAACTTATATGCAAGCTCTGTTGCCTGCGGAACATCGAGGCGGTGCTTTTTGAGAAGCTCCACGTCGGCGAAAACCTCCCTCGGATTGCCCTCGGTGAGAATATTTCCGTCATCCATTACTATTACTCTGTCTGCCTGAACAGCCTCGTCCATATAGTGGGTGATGAGTATTATGGTAATGCCCTGCTCCTTATTAAGGCGCTTTATGGTGGACATGACCTCTTCACGGCCTCTCGGGTCCAGCATGGCTGTGGGCTCATCGAGAACAATACAGCCTGTCTCCATGGCGATAATTCCCGCTATGGCTATTCTCTGTTTCTGACCACCTGAAAGCTTGTGGGGAGCATGCTCACGGTATTCGTACATACCTACTGCCTTTAACGCATTGTCAACCCTTCTGCGGATTTCCTCAGGCTCAACACCCAGGTTTTCGGGGCCGAAAGCTACATCCTCTTCAACAACACCGGCAACCAGCTGGTTATCAGGATTCTGCTGAACAAGACCGACACGGCGACGAATCTCTATCTGATGTTCTTCGCTGTCTGTCGGAATTCCGTCTACGGTAACACTTCCCTTTGTGGGTGTATACATGCCGTTGAAAATTTTTGCAAGTGTGGATTTACCGCATCCGTTGTGACCTAAGAGGGCGACAAACTCGCCCTTCTCGATATTCATATTAACCCCGTGTAAAGCCTCACTGCTGTCTTCTGTGTCGGGATTATACACAAAGACGAGGTCTCTAACTTCAATAAAAGACATAATCTACTTCTTTTCGTTAATTACTTTTCCCATATTACGGTGCTTCCGCATGGGAGGACAAGGCCTGTTCTTGTTACAGGGAGACCAATCTCCTCGCCGTGAACATGACCGCCGAACTTTGGTTTGATGAGTGTTGTTAAGAGGTACTCCATAACAGCCGGAGAAAGTCCTGCTGTGTAGGAATTGAGGATGAAGAACAGCGGATCATCGCTGAGAATAGGAAGGCACATCTCGACCAAACCGTAAAGCTGTTCCTCGAGCTTCCATACCTCTCCTCCCGGACCTCTGCCGTAGGATGGCGGATCCATAATGATGCCGTCATACTTATTGCCTCGTCTCTGCTCACGAAGAACAAACTTGGAGCAGTCGTCAACGAGCCATCTCATCGGAGCATCCGCAAGGCCTGAAGCCTGAGCATTCTCCTTGCCCCACTGAACCATGCCCTTTGAGGCATCTACATGGGTTACATGGGCGCCTGCCTGAAGACATGCGAGAGTTGCACAGCCTGTGTAACCGAAGAGGTTGAGTATCTTCGGGCGGTTCTCACCTGTTCTGCCTGAAGCCTTGATTTTCTCTGCCGCAAACTCCCAGTTTACAGCCTGCTCAGGGAAAATACCTGTGTGCTTGAAGCCCATGGGCTTTACTCTGAATGTGAGATCATTCCAGCCGATTGACCAGGCATCGGGAATTTTCTTGTAAACCTGCCACTGACCACCGCCGGAGCTTGAACGCTTGTAACGCGCATCGGCTGTGCGCCATCTCGGGTCCTTTTTGTCGGACTTCCAGATAATCTGTGGGTCGGGTCTGATTAAAATAATATCCTTCCAGCGCTCAAGGCGTTCGCCTGAGCCTGTATCTATGAGTTCGTAATCTTTCCAGTTTGCTGCTCTCATAATTTTTTCCTTTATCTATGTTATATAAGAGTTGTCTGATCTACATTTACCGTTGCATTCATTTCAGGCGGTGGAGTGAGTCCAAGATGTAAATAAGCTGCCTTGGTTACACATCTGCCACGAGGGGTCTTTTTGAGAAAACCTATCTGTAAAAGGTAAGGTTCCACAACGTCCTCGATGGTTACGCTCTCCTCGTCAACAACGGATGCGATGGTCTCAACACCAACAGGGCCGCCGCCGTAATACTCAATGATAGCCTTAAGCACTCTGCGGTCGCCGGAATCGAGACCGAGCTCGTCAATCTCCATTCTGTCGAGGGCGAGCTGTGCTGTTGCCTGAGTGATTTCTCCGTCGGAGATAACCTCCGCAAAGTCACGGATACGCTTTAAGAAACGGTTTGCAATTCGAGGTGTACCACGGGATCTTGATGCAAGTTCAAGTGCCGCATCCTGATCTATATTGATTCCCAGAATGCTTGAGCTTCGTGTGATAATCTTTGCGAGGTCCATTACATTGTAAAGCTCCAGACGCTCAACGACACCGAATCTGTCACGAAGCGGAGCGGAGAGCTGACCTGCTCTTGTTGTTGCACCAATGAGAGTGAACTTTGGAAGCGGCAGATGGTAAGATGTTGTGCCCTGTCCCTTACCTGTCATGATGTCTATGGCAAAGTCCTCCATTGCAGGGTAGAGTATTTCCTCAACCGTGCGGGGAAGTCTGTGAATTTCGTCTATAAACAGTATGTCACCCTCGTTCATGGAGGCTAAAAGTGCGGCGAGATCGCCTGCCTTTTCGATTGCCGGACCTGATGTAATTCTCAGGTTTGTGCCCATCTCGTTGGCGATAATACCCGCAAGAGTGGTTTTACCGAGACCCGGAGGCCCGTAGAGAAGTACATGGTCGAGGGGCTCTTTGCGCTTTCTTGCCGCCTCAATATAAATAGCCATGTTCTCCTTAACCTTAGCCTGACCTATGTATTCCTCGAGGGTTTTCGGTCTTAAGGGGTTATCAACCTCGGCATCGGCCTCGATGTACTCAGGGTCAACCATGCGGTTTTCAAAATCCATTTCGTCGTTATAATTCATTATTTATCTCCGTGTATTCAAATATCTTAAAACTTGTTGAGCTTGATGAGCGCCTGACGTATGAGATCCTCGGTCTTTAAGGAAGAATCCAGCTTGCCGATGACCTGTGCCGCCTCTGTGGTGGAATAACCGAGGGCCGCAAGAGCCTGAACCGCCGCAGCCGCATTGGAGCTTGTGTTGTTGATAATCGGCTTGCTCTCTTCAGCGGATACACTGCCTAAAAGTCCGTTTACCTTGTCCTTAAGTTCAAGAACAATTCTTCCTGCGAGCTTAGGACCAACGCCGTTGGCTCTTGAGAAAGCCTTGGCATCCCCGGAAGCCGCCGCCATGGCAACATCCGCAGGTGTGAGCTCTGAGAGTATTGCGAGACCCACCTTTGGTCCTACACCGCTTATTCCTGTGAGCATCTTATATGTATTTAATTCCTCCTGAGAGATGAAACCGTATAAATCCATGGCATCTTCTCTTACACTGAGGTGGGTATATACGAAGGTGTCGCCGCCTATCTGTGGTAATCTTCTTAATGTATTCATGGACACAAAGCACTTGTATCCCACTCCGCCACATTCAATAACAGCCATTCCGGGCTCCTGATGAATGAGCTTTCCTCTTAAACTGTAATACATCTTTTATCCTCACTTTCATCAGTATCTCGCAGGGAAACGGCTTAAAAGGTTTCCCGCACTCTGGGCATGGGTGATTGCTATTGCCAGAGCATCGGCGGTATCGTCGGGTTTCGGAACTTCCTTTAAACAGAGAAGCCTTCTTGTCATCTCCATAACCTGAGGTTTCTGCGCCTTGCCGTAGCCTGTAATGGAACTTTTAACCTGAAGCGGTGTGTACTCATATATTTTCAGTCCTGCCTGCTGACAGGCAAGAAGAACAACTCCCCTCGCCTCGGCAACACCGATGGCGGTTTTCTGGTTGGTCTGGAAGTAGAGTTTTTCTATGGATACACAGTCAGGCTTATTACGGTCGATAACCTCGCATATTCTGTTGTAGATAATCTCGAGGCGTTCGTTAAAATCCGTGCCTGCCCTGGTGACTATTGCACCGTGCTCCAGTGAGCGATAGCGCATTCGCTGATGTTCAACTACGCCGTAACCCACTATGGCGTATCCGGGGTCTATACCCAGTATTTTCAAGTTTTAATCCCCTGCTTTCATAAATCTCTTTATTACAAAAGTATATACTTATAGAATTCAATATAATCCAAATTAGTATATCATAAAGACAAAGAAAAATACAATATGAAATTATGACAGTAATAAGCCACAATAAGGCCGTAAATAAGTATATTTTTTTGTATTTCACACTTTTCCCCTGATATGGTACATCATCGGCTTCTCCTTTTCTGTTATGGTATTTATGCACAAACGGATTTAAACAATTTCTGTATATTTCCTCAACAGAATCATGATTTTTTGGAGAATTGCACAAAATGCAATTTTGATAATTGACAAATTCATTTTTGCGGTTATAATACAGACATAAGCTCAATTCCAAACAAGAATATGAAACAAAGAGGTTTCCGTGATGCATTTCCCGGAAACCTTTCTTATTTTATCATTCATGAAACAAAGGCGTTTCCAAAGGTTTCTGACCACGGAAACGCCTTTTTAATATATTGAGTCTGAAAGAAAAGAAAGAAGGAATTTATTATGAAGAAAACAATTACAAGAATTTTATCGCTCCTGTGTGCAGCAGCAATGACTGTTTCATTTACAGCCTGCTCCTCCGGTTCAAAGACAGAGAGTTCCACAGAGACAAAAAGCGATGCAATCGTTAAGAATATAGGAACAGGATCTTCCATGGCTCCGTTCTGCTACCTCAATGAGGACGGCGAACTTCAGGGTTATGACATTGCGGTTATGAAGGAACTGGATGAAAGACTCGAGGATTACGAATTCAACATTCAGTACATGGATTTCTCCGCTCTCATTGTTGCCCTTGATGCCGGGCAGCTCGACATGGTATCACATCAGCTGGTAAAGAGTGAGGCAAGAAAGGAAAAGTACCTCTTCCCGGAGCAGTACTACTGCCTCTCACCTATGAGCCTTGTCGTTACACCTGACAGTAACATTAAGACCCTTGAGGACATGGCGGGCAAGAAGATTAACGGCAGCCCATCTTCCTATGAATACACAATGATTGAATCCTGGAATGCCGATCACCCCGGCAAGGAAATTGTTCAGATTGCTGTTTCCGATCTCTCCACAGCAGACGGTTACAAGCAGGTTGAAAACGGAACAGTAGATGCCGCCCTCACATACAGATCCACATTTGAAGCAATCAACAAGGACCTCGGTCTCGACCTCACACTCACAGATGTTGTAATGTGCGAAGACACTTACCAGATGTTCGGCTCTGACGAAGAAGAATTCGTAGCCGCTGTTGATGCAGAGCTCAGGAAGATGCTCGATGACGGAACTCTCTCAAAGATTTCCGAGGAATATTTCGGAGAAGACATCTTCTCCCTCTATGCGGACAAGATTTTCTTTGCCGCTTCAAAATAAGCATACAAGCCTCCATAATTAGTACGCCGGAGTGGGGTGCGACCACTCCGGCAAAATTATTCTAAGGGAGTGAATATATATGGGAGAATTATTTCGTCCCGAACTTATACCCGATTATATACTGAAAATTTCAAAGGCTTTCCCAAAAACCATTGAGATATTACTGCTTTCTCTGCTTTTTTCCCTTTTGCTTGGCGGTATTTTTGCCGCAATGGGAATGTCAGGGAAAAAAGCACTTGTGAAGATATCATCCGGCTGGATTGCCTTCATGCGTGGTGTTCCCACACTTATTCTCATCTTTCTTTTATATCTCGGTCTTCCGCAGGTACTTAAAAGAATAGGAATAGATTTAAGCGGAGTATCCACCACAACATTTATTATAACCACTCTGTCGCTTTCAGCCTCGGCAAACATGGCTGAGATGATGCGAAGTGCCTGCCTTGCCATTGACAAGGGACAGAAAGAGGCCGCTCTTTCCGTTGGTATGAGCCCTGCAGTCGCATTTATAAGAATCATACTTCCTCAGGCTCTGGGAGTAGCGATTCCCACACTTGGCAATAACTTCATCATGTTATTCAAGGAGACCAGCCTTGCCTTCACCATTGGCGTTATGGATCTTATGGGTAAAGCAAGGGCTGTTTCCGCAGTAAACTACGGCGCTACAAAACTTGAAGTTTATGTCGCCACAGCTGTTATTTTCTGGGTATTCTGCTTTGTCTTTGAAAAGCTCTTCAAGTTCATAGAAAAAGCCTATACCGTTGGAAGAAAGGCATAAGGAGGGATAATCATGGACTGGAAATTTATAGCTTCAGCCTTACCGAAGGTGCTTGCGGCAATTCCCGTCACTCTTGAGATGGCACTTATTGCCACTGTAATAGGCTGGATACTGGGACTGCTTATTGCCCTTGCAAGAAAAAACAGAATACCTGTTGTATCTCAGATATGTGCTGTATTTGTCAGTTTCATAAGAGGTGTACCTATGGTAATTCTTCTGTATGTCGCTTACTACGCAATACCTATTGCTCTGACAAGTTCATTTGGAATAGACACATCGGGAATTCCTGCAATCGCTTACGCAATAGCCGCTTTATGCCTTGACCAGGCGGCGTATTCATCTGAGGTTCTGAGAGCTTCTCTTGATTCCATAAACAAAGGACAGCTCGAAGCCGCATGGTCTGTGGGAATGACCACTCCTCAGGCACTGAGAAGAATCATTTTACCGCAGGCTTTTGCCGTTGCCATACCAAACCTCACAGGTCTTTTCACAGGACTGTTAAGAGGAACTTCCCTCGCATACTATGTGGGTGTTTATGAGATTACAGCAACAGCAAACCTGCTTGCTAACCCAAAACTTAACTTCATTGAAGCATATATTATCACTACTGTTATTTATGAGGTGCTGAGCCTTGTCTGCAACAATCTGTTCGGAAAAGCAGAAAAGAAAATCGGAAAATTCAGACCTCGTCAGGCAAACTGATTGAAAGGAAGTGCATTTTATCATGATGGTATCACTTAAGGGCATTCACAAGGCCTTCGGAGACAATCATGTTCTTAACGGCGTAGATATGGATATTGAAGGCGGCGAGGTTGTGGTTATCCTCGGCCCTTCCGGTTCAGGTAAAACAACCTTGCTCAGAACCATAAATTTCCTTGACCCGGGCGATAAGGGTTCCGTAACCGTAAACGACCTTACTGTTGACTGTGCGAAACATTCAAAGCAGGATGTTCTGGAGCTGAGAAGAAAAACCGCCATGGTATTCCAGAATTACAACCTGTTTGCAAACAAGACCATACTTCAGAATGTAACAGAAGGACTTATCACAGTAAAAAGATACATTAAACCGGCCGCAGTAGAAAAAGCCACCGAGATGCTTAAGAAGGTTGGCCTCGGTGAAAAACTGGATTTTTATCCTTCCTCCCTTTCAGGTGGTCAGCAGCAGAGAGCCGGTATTGCAAGAGCCCTTGTGCTTGACCCTGATGTTATTCTCTTTGATGAACCCACCAGTGCCCTTGACCCAGAGCTTGTAGGTGAAGTTCTCGATACACTTCGAGATGTCGCAAAAACAGGTATCACAATGATAGTTGTAACCCACGAGATTGCTTTTGCGAAAGAGGTTGCATCAAGAGTTGTATACATGCAGGACGGTATAGTTGTCGAGCAGGGTAAGCCGGAAGATATACTCACAAACCCGAAGGATCCGAGAACCCAGAAGTTCCTGAGAAGAATCACAGACCCGGGTGTTGACCCAAAACATGTGGACATGAGCGAAGATTAATATTTTATCTGTATGTCATATTGTATTCTCCGTAAAAATCTGCTAAAATTTTAGTTGCAGTTGAAATTAAGGAGGCATATAAGGTGGAAGATATGCAGAAGCTGATGCAGGCTGAATTTCAGAGAATGATGCAGAATGAATGGAAACAGAAGGTTCGCTCTTTCTCTGACCTGAATAAATTTGCACAGAAGGGCAAAATTGTTCTTACCGGGTCTTCTCTGTGTGAGCAGTTCCCTGTTAATGAGATGCTCATGAGCCTTGGTTCAAAGGCTGTTGTTTACAACCGCGGTATAGGCGGTGATATTATCAGCGGTCTCAAAAAAAGAATGAACGAGAGTATTTTTGATCTTGAACCCGCCAAACTCTTTATTAATATCGGCACAAATGACATAAGCGCCGAGAACTACTCAAGAGAAAAACTCTTCGAAGAATACCGGGATGTTCTTGAGGAGGTTAAGGCAAAGCTCCCTGAGTGTAGGATTTATATTCTTGCTTATTACCCTGTAAACCGTAATCTCTCATGGTTCACTGATGCTGACAGAGAGCGTGTCAACAACGGTTTCAGAGCAAGAACCAACGAGGAGCTCATCACAGTAAATTCAATGCTCAGAGATATGGCAAAAGAACTTGACTGCGAATTTATCGATGTGTTCACCTGCCTTCTTGACGAAACAGGCAACATGAAAGAAGAATACTGCAAAGACGGTATGCACATTTATCCTGAGGGCTACATGGAAGTTCTCAAGGTGCTTATGCCGTACTTTGAGTAATATTGAGATTAATATATAAGGAGAAATTCACAATGGCAAAAGTAGTTTACACAGCAGACGCTCCTGCTGCAATCGGACCATATTCACAGGCACTCGTAGCAGGTAACATCGTTTTCACAAGCGGACAGATTCCGATTAACCCTGCAACAGGCAATGTTGAGGCTGAGGGTATTGAAGCACAGACAGAGCAGGTTATGAAGAACCTCGGTGCTGTTCTCGCAGAGGCAGGTTCCTCATACGAGAAGGCAGTCAAGACAACATGCTTCCTCGCAGACATGGGTGACTTCGCTGCATTCAATGAGGTTTACGCAAAGTACTTCACAGGCAAGCCTGCAAGAAGCTGTGTAGCGGTTAAGACTCTTCCGAAAAACGTACTCGTTGAGGTTGAGGTTATCGCTGAAATCTGATTATAGAAGAACTTAAGGGACAGCCGAAAGGTTGTCCTTTTTTCATACGCTTTTACAGACACACAAAAGGAGCTCCCCTTTTTGGGAGAGCTCCTGAAATTCAGCTTATCTGTCTGCAAGTTTCTGAGCCATACGATAAACTCTGCTTGCGTTACGTCTGAGTTCTTCTATGCTTACCTTGCCTGTCTTTAGTCCCTCGGCAAGTTTTTTGTAGTCAGAAGGTGAACCCGGCATGAAGAGATCGTTTCCTGCCTTTGCGGTCTCACTCGGAAGTCCGATTCTGTATATGCTGCCCGGTGCCGCAGCCATCATGCTGATAACCCAGTCTGTCATGACAACACCCTCGAATCCCCACTCGGAACGGAGAATATCTTCAATAAGAGATTTCATCTCGCTGGTATGAGTACCGTTAAGGAGGTTATATGACGTCATGAGTGAATGAGGCTGACTTTCTTTTACGCACACCTCAAAGCCCTTGAGATAAATCTCTCTCATGGCTCTTTCACTGACGTTGGAGTTTGTGAAATAACGGTTAAACTCCTGATTGTTCGCACAATAGTGTTTTATGGTTGTTCCACAGCCTTTGTGTTTCTGAACACCCTTTGTGATTCCTGCGGCCATTTTACCGCTTACGAGAGGATCTTCGGAATAGTACTCAAAGTTTCTGCCACAGAGTACACTCCTATGAATATTGAGTGCGGGAGCAAGCCAGAGGTTTACGCCGTAAAGTTCCATCTCGGCACCTACTATGTCACCGCAGGTTTCCGCAACATCTGTGTTGAAACTCTGGGCAAGTGCCGTACCGATAGGAATCGCTGTGCAGTACTGGTCAAGAACCTCGCCCTTCGGCTTTCTCTTTGACATAAGGTCCATGAATTTTATTGAAATGCCCGGCAACAGGTCTCTGAAGCTTTCCGGCATCATACCGCCAACGCTGTGAACACCTTTTTCATCTCTGGTGTAATGTGGAGAAATTCTCAGACCTGCCGGACCGTCTGCCATTACCATTACAGGGAACCATACGGAGTCGCCCATAGGATTTGCCGACTGACCTGCGGCACCGGCAACGGATGAACTTGCACTTCCGATAACACTGAGTAATCCGCCCTTTGGATTAAACGCACCTATATTGAGATACATTACATCCTCATCTGACATATCCGCAACATACGGATCGATTTCAACCGGTTTATCGTATTCGACTGTCTCTGTGACAATAACCGACGAATCGAGAATCAGTACTTCAACATCCTCGGGAATCTCAAGCTCTGCTCTTGTTTCCGGTTTCCAGTCTTCATAAGCATAATTTCCGCAGCTGTTTCTGACTTTTCTGACAGTTATCTTTTCAGGTACTTCTATAAGGCCGCACACATTAACATTATCGGAAGAATTGCCAACAGCGACAATGTATGCACCCTCTTCAAGAACATAGCTTTCAGACTCTGTATCGTATGAGGCAATATCGGTCATATTGAATTCGACAGATACATTTACGCTTTCACCCGGAAGAAGTTCAGCAGTTTTTGCGAATGCGGCAAGTGACTTTGTGGGCTGATCCAGTTTTCCGCATGGGGCTGAAACATAAACCTGAACAACCTCTTTTCCGGCATGGCTGCCGATATTCTTAACCGGAACGGAAAGCTTTACTGTTTCACCGTCAAGTTTTATATCTGCTCTACCTGTCTCAAAATCTGTATAACCAAGTCCGAAACCGAATGGATAAAGTGCCTTTTTACCCACGGTATCAAAATATCTGTAACCTACATATACACCCTCTGTGTAGAAGGTTTCATCTCTGTCGCCAAAATTACCGATGCTGCAGTAATCTTCGGGAGAAGCCCATGTTGTTGTGAGCTTACCCGATGGATAAAGTTTGCCAAGTATTACATCCGAGAGTATTTTGCCTGTTAATACTCCCAGCTGAGAAAGAACAAGAATATTCTTTACATCATTAACGGGGCTTAAATCGACAGGACCGCCGGTATTTATTACCAGCATGAATTTTTCATACATCTCATTTAAAAGATTGATATCTCTTACCTCGGTATCGGTGAGAAGAAAATCACCTTTCTCAAATACTCTGTCGTTACCCTCGCCCGAAATTCTGGACAGAACATAAACCGCAGTATCGCATTTTTTGGTGAAAGGAATTTGATAATCCGGCTCAGGGCAGGCTTTGCCCATGCCGTACATGATGGCAAGAGTATGTTTTTCCTTTGCCTCTCTTTTAATATCTGCGATAAATTCCTTATATGCCTGAGTATAGATTTCATCGTATTTATCGAGCCAGTCCTCAGTCACGATATTGAAGCCGCCTCTTCTGAGACCTTCTTCGGCATTGATGAAAAATCTGGAATTTACTTCTCCGGAACCGGTACCGCCTTTTATGGTTCTTCTGGCACCTGAACCATAAAGAGCCAGATCGCATGGTCCATTAAGCGGAAAAGTTCCGTCTTTTCTAAGGAGCAGAGTACATTCGGCACTCAGCTCACGCAGCATTTTGAGATGCTTTTTCTCATGGGGATAAAGTTTTGACATAAAATACACACCTTCTTAAATAAATCAGTCTAAATAGTAACTGAATTTTCCGTTTTCCTCGGCACTGTCTTCGAGAACCCTCTCAAAGGCCCGGGCATACTTTCCCAGATTTTCCCTGAGCGCATCAAAGTTGGTGACATGAAATTCCGCCTCAAATTCCGGTTCTGTGAGCATATCATACAGTGCATCTAAATTATACCCGTAATACTCAGGAAAATCGAGCATGGTTTTTAAAACTTTCTGTAAACATTCTGTTGAATTAATGTCTTTACAGTCAAGATAAACAGCTTTCATTATGGTTCTCCGTATAATAATTCGAATGTTTCATAGTGGTCTTCTGTGTAATATACAAGTCCGTCATTTGAAAATACTATTCGCTTCGCTCCGCGGCTGTTCTTTCCAATGGTATCTATATCACACTCGGTATAGGTTCTTCCCTTTTTGTCGGGAAGTTCTTCCTCGTAATTTCCGAAACGGCTTCCGCCTATTGCCTTTCCGGGAGCATATTTTTCAACACTTCCTCCCGACCATCCAAGTTTTTCAGCCTCTTTCTTGGTGATGTAGTTTGACGGTAATTTTCCATACTGATGAATATAAAGCGCGACATCTTCCTTTGAATTATAGGAACCGTTTTCATCCAGGAGTTTTTCGTCAGATTCAATACCAAAGGCTTCTTTCAAATCCGACTCTATTTCATTTTTCGCATTGCTTATCTCGGATTCGATTTCTTTTCCGTATCGGTCCAGTTCTTCGCCGTATTCTTCTACGGCATTGTTTATCTCTGATTCAAGTTCACTTTTGAGTTCATTTACGGTATCTTCCATAAAATCGCATGCCGTAAATGAAAACAGCATGAGAACGGAAAATAAAAGCACTAACAGTTTTTTCATAATAACACTCCTTATCGGGCTGTTGCCGAAATAATATCTGTATAAGCGGAGTAAACACGCTTTTCGTTTATTATTCTATAAGCACGGATTTTGTAATAATATGTCTTTCCTTTTACAGCGGAAGTATCTTTGCAGTAAGTTAATCCGGAACTGCTGCTTATGGTTTTTAATGCCGTATATGTTCCTCCGGAGCTTGTGCTGCGGTAAATAGTATATGCCACAGAACTCGGCTTTGAGAAATTGAGCTTTATATATCCGGAATATGCAGCTGCCGAAAATGCCGAAGGAGCCTTGATTCTCCATGTACTTACAGCAGATGACTTAAGGGAATACAAAGTTCCGGTAGATGTTGTGGTGTATGCCTGAACCTTATAGATAAATTTTTTTCCGTTTGAGGCATTCACTGCCGATTTATCTATATAGTAATTCCCGCTTGTTTTTCCGATTTTCACATATGCATTCTGAGTGCTGTCGTATCTGAATACCAGATATCCGCTTGCTCCCGTAACAGTTTTTATGTTCAGTCTTATTCCTGTGCTTCTGTTGCTCCATGAGCTTACGGAAGGTGTTTTGGGTGTAATGCTGAAAGTCTTTGTAACAGAGCCTGTATAGTTACCCTTGCCGACAGCCTTTACTGTGGCTGTTCCCGGACTGATATTATTTGAACAGCTTACTGTGTAATTGCCTGTACCAAGCACATTTCCGGAAGAGTTCTTTATTACCACTTCAGGAATAAGAGCCGAGCCTGTATAGGTTTTTTTGCTGAAGCTGAGACTCATGGCATATCCGCCTGAAATGGATTTTTTTGAAATTGTCCACTTGATTGTTTTATCGGATTTTGTTCCGTCTGACCATACATAACCGGAGTTAAGTTTTGCTGTGGCGGTATATGTTCCCGCATTTTTTGCGCTGAAAGTTCCGCCCAGAGTATATCCTGTGCCGGAGCTGACACCTGTACGGGTTGTGCCGTTATATGTGAAATTTTTCCCGGAAGGTGCACTTACGGAAACAGGATACTCGGCAGTGAAAACCAATGTACTTGATGCACCTTCTGTGGTATTGCTGTTTATGGGATTTGTATAGACAAACTTCGCCTTAAGGAAAACCCTGTTGCCGTTTACATACCATTTCTTACTGTTCAGACTGTATGCCGCCAGGGCGTACATTACTTTGTTGTATTCATAAACCGAATTGTAATAATTAATTCCCTGAGGTTTGTATTTGCTCTGAGTTACATCGATTCTGAAAGATTTCTTTCCCTTATTCAGTTCATTCTGAATATCGCTTATGAGCGGATCTGTCCAGTAATGAATATTACCCGATTTGATAAAGTAATTGTTCTTGTATGAATTTGCCCACAAAGAGACAGACTGTGCCTTATCTCTGTTTCCTTCGGTTGAGAATTTTGTATCCTTATCTCGTGAATTAAGAGAACACATTATCTCTGTCGGCAGACAGAAATACATGCGTTTTGACAAATCATCCTGTTTCTCCGCATCCCATGTGCAGTCGGTCTGATACCAGTACCCATCCAGCTTCATTCCTGTCCATACATGGAACATCTGTGTACTGTCAACTCGACAGTTTTCTATTCCCGCTTTGCTGAGCAGGAGCGAATATCCTTTGTAATATGATTCGCAGGTTCCTGTTCCTCTTGCAAGCGCACCCTCTGTACCACAGTAAAGCATGCTGTAATCGTATTTACAGTTTGCGACAATCCAGTCGTGAAGCCACAGAGCCTTTTCGTAATCGGTTTTGCATCCTGCGGCAATGCACCTGTTCACCACATTCTGGGCTATGGTGTCTACACTCGGATATGCAGGATCCTTTATGGTAATATACCATGTTTTATAATACGCTTTTGTCCCGGGTTCACCATCCTCAACAACACCGTAATCCATGATGTAGAATTTTAATTTATAAGTTCCCGATGCCATAAATGTGAACCTGAATGTATTATCATCCTGATAACTGTATTTTGTAACATCTGTAACGAGATCACCCGAGCTTGTGATAATCCCGTTGAGATAATATCTCTGTCTTGTACCCTTTGGGCTGTGGGCATCAACCGTAAAAGTTGTCGTGGTTCCGCACTTTATGTTTGTGGCAGTAAATGCACTTGATGTACAGGCTTTTCCGTTAATATACAGAGTTGCAACCTCATCAAAGCTTACAGCCTCTGCCTCAACACCTGAAAAGAGCATTACCGTTAAAACAAGGCACATAAAACCGAGCAGCGCCGACACCTTTCCAAAAACTGATTTCATATATGTACTCCCCTGGTATTTTGTGTGTATATATATTATATTATACCATATATTGTGAAATGTGAGCAAGAAGCAAAAATCATAAAAATGACCTGAGATTTTTCAATCTCAGGTCGGAAATTTTATCTCTTGTCTTTTGATACTCTGTGAAGGAAGATGGTTGCGCCTACAATGAAAACAATGATGAATGCAAGCATTATTCCCCATGCAATGAGAACTGTGGACATCTCATTCTCAAAAAGAGCCTCGTTGTGAACAAACGGATTCTCGGAAATCTGTCCTGTCTGTACCGCATTGTTTACAAGGGTGGTGAGCTCTGTGCTTTCATGTTCCATTCTGAGCTGCAATGCATTAAGATTGCTTATGGAACCGAGAGCCTGCATTCCCCAGCGGCTGAGCATGAAGTAAGACACAATCTTACTTGCGCCCTTATCCATTGCAAAGAGAATTCCGCTGAAAATAAGCTGAACTATAAGAATATAAGGAGCCATTACAGAGGCGGTTTCCTGTTTTCTTACTATGGATGATGCGAAAAGTCCCATGGCATCCGCCGCAAACATGAGGAGGAAAACAGAGAGATAATAAGCAAGTAAATCTACCGGCTTATCGGGATACTGACGAACCACGTCTTCACTCTCATAAACAATGTGAATTACGGGGATAGCCGCTGTGAGAATAACACTCTGCACAGCACACATGACAAGCTGTACCACTGTTCTCGACATCATATAGGCACCGATTCTTGCACCTGCGGCATAGTCTCGTTTGATGTTATCTCTTTCTTTTACTATTGTCTGAATGGAATTGAAAAGTCCGCCCCATATCGCCGCACATACAATAACAAACATACCGGACTTTGTTCCGTCATAATGAAGGAACATGTTCTCTCCTGCTATCCACACAGTGATAATTGCCGCAACAAACGGGAAGAAAACAGAAACAAGAAGGCTCTTTGTTGAGCTGAAGAGTATGCTTACATACTGAGATAAATAAATACTGAACTCCGCAAAAGGAGATATTCTTTTCTGATTCATTATATTTCTCCGAATTCTTTATTTTACATATTTGGACGGGTCTTTACTCAGAACATCATAGGCCTGTTCAAGAGAACTTACACCGAAATATTTTCTTGCATCTTCCGGACTTCCCTGGAAAGCAAGGCGTCCGCAGTTATCCATTTTTGTCATAAAGATAACCTGATCGAAGAGGTCTATATTGGCTACATCGTGAATAATTACGATAATCGTCTTCTTCTCGTTGTGGGAAAGGTCTGCGAGAAGTTTTGTCAGACTTGCTTTTGTCTCAGGATCAAGACCGGCATCCGGCTCATCAAGACACAGAAGATTTCTGTTTGCTACCAGCTCGATGCCTATGTTGACTCTCTTGAGCTCACCACCGGAAAGGGTTCTTATCGGTGATTTTCTGCAGTGCTCAAGGCCCAGAAGCTTAATGGTTTTATCAACTCTTGCATGAAGTTCCTTTGGACGAATGTCACTTGGAAGGCGTATGTTTGCGGCATAATAAAGCTCTCGGTCCACTCTGAGATCGGGATGAACAACATTCTGCTGAGGAACATTTCCTATCATGTGCTTGAGTCTCTCATAGTTTGCATAGAGATCTTCGTTGTTAAAGCTGACATCGCCTGTTACACCGTCGCGCTTAGAACCGTTAAGACAGTTCATGAGTGTGGTTTTACCCGCACCGGAACCACCAAGGAGGGCAACAAGACTTGCCTCTTTAAGTTCAACCTTTACATCGTGAAGAAGCTCAATGTATCCGTGACCGTTCTTGTTGCTTACCTGCTTTGACTTTATATGTGCCCTGAGCATAACGTTGTCTGCCCTATGCTGTGGCATCGGATATGGCTCGGAACCTCTTACAACAGATCGAACCTCGGTGTTCATCCTTACAGGATAAATAAGATATCCTCCTGTGAAAATAAACCTTGTATCGCACAATGCAAATGAGCTCTTCTCACTCAGCATGTATTCGCCTGTTATTCTCTGATTGCCTACCCATGTACCATTGCTGGAGCCACAGTCATCAAGATAATAATTTCCGTTTCTGTAAGCTATGGCAGCATGAACTGCGGAAACATGCATGGAAGAGAGCAGAATTGAACATACAGAAGGATCTCGGCCTATCATCAGGGTCTTGTTAGGCTGAAGCTGGTGGAATTTCCATCTCACATTCTGTGGACAGTCTGTCATGAACAGCATTACAACTCCTCTTGAATCCGGGTTGCTGAGGTTTGGTCCGTCAATACGAAGCAAATCTCCGTCTGAGAGCATGACACTCTCAGATTCACCATAGGAACTGTTGATTTTTCTTCCGTTTACATAGGTTCCGTTTGTGGATCCGACATCGGTATAAATCCAGGCATTTCCAACATGCCTTACCTCTCCGTGATTTCTTGATACCACGCCTGAGCGCAGTACGATTGTGG
>JAUNDK010000096.1 GCA_030526115.1 Clostridia bacterium | reverse complement strand
ACCTTTATTTGAATAATAATTAATGTGTAATTTTATATAATAAAGAGAGGAATATTTATGGAATACAGAGTTTTAGGTAAGACAGGTCTCAAAATTTCCCGTATGGGTTTTGGCGGTATTCCGATTCAGAAGGTTGATGAGGAGCAGACAAAGGTACTCATGCACAAGCTTATGGACGAGGGCGTAAACTATATTGATACAGCCCGCGGTTACACAGTTTCCGAGCAGTATTTAGGCTATGCCCTTGAGGGTATTCGTGATAAGTTCGTTATTGCAACAAAGTCCATGTCCAGAACAAAAGAGGCGATGGCAAAGGATATCGATATTTCCCTTGGTAACCTCAGAACAGATTATATCGATCTCTATCAGGTACATAACCCAAGCATGGAACAGCTTGACACAGTTATCGCTCCGGGTGGTGCTCTTGAAGCCCTTATGGAGGCTAAGGAGGCCGGTAAAATCGGACACATCGGTCTGACAGCCCATAGTGTTGCTGTATTCGAGAGAGCGCTTGAGCTTCCATGGGTAGAAACAATCATGTTCCCATATAACATAGTCGAGAATCAGGGTGAGGAACTCATCGCTAAGTGCACAGAGAAGAATGTTGGCTTTATTGATATGAAGCCTCTTGCAGGTGGTGCCATCGAAAACGCAACACTCGCCCACAGATATATCTGCGCAAATGAGAATGTAACAGTAGTAATCCCCGGTATGGCTGACATCAAGGAGATTGACGAGAATATAAAGGCTTGCTCCGATACTTCTCCACTCACAGATGCTGAACTTAAGGAGATTGAGGAGATTAAGCAGGCTCTCGGCACAAACTTCTGCCGCAGATGTAATTACTGCGCACCATGCTCTGTTGGAATCAACATTCCTTCCGTATTCCTCTTTGCAGGATACTTACAGAGATACGGTCTCGAGGACTGGGCAAGAGACAGATATTCCACAGTAAATCCAAAGGCAAGTGCATGCATAGAGTGCGGTGTATGCGAGACAAGATGTCCGTATAATCTGCCTATCAGAGATATGCTCAAGAAGGCAGCAGAGGATTTCGGCGAGTAATTCGGATGAAACTTTACGAATTTGATATGACTTATTAAGCGGGTAAGGCAGACTTTTCAGAGGTCTGCCTTTTTCTTATAAAAAGGCTCCAGAGCAACTGTCTTTTTGTTTGGTTTTAAGCTCGCTATTCTACGCAATCGAGAGAATCTGTTAAAAGCGCTTAATTTCAGAATTTTTCTGAATCGGAAAAATGAATCATGAACTAATCAATTAGGAAAGAACTGTACTGTCAAATTGTTTGGTTGCGTATATTTCCGCAATAGAATTATGTTTCGTAAGTAGAATCTATAATAAAACACATAGAAGAATTATGTGGAATTAAAATGTTTTCCCTTGAATTAAAACTCTATCAATAGTACAATTTATACAGTATGCTGAAAGGTGTGGTAATATGAATTATTACTTGGCTGTGGATATAGGTGCGTCCTCGGGACGACACATACTCTCCCATGTAGAAGATGGGAAAATGATACTCGAAGAAATTTACCGTTTTGAGAACGGAATGACAGAGCGTGACGGTCACAAGGTATGGGATACTGTCAAATTGTTTGGTTATATCATAGAAGGACTTAAAAAATGCCGTGAACTCGGCAAAATCCCTGTGAGCATGGGCATAGATACCTGGGCGGTAGACTATGTTCTCCTCGATGAAAACGGCGAGATACTCGGTGATTCCTACGCCTATCGAGATTCACGAACCAAGGGTATGGATGAGGAAGTTTACAAAATCATCCCACAGAGCGAACTTTATGCAAGAACAGGCATTCAGAAGCAAATGTTCAACACGATTTATCAACTGATGGCTGTCAAAAAGTTTGGTTCTGAAGATTTGGAAAAAGCGGACAGATTACTCATGATTCCAGAGTACCTGAATTACCTGCTGACAGGGGAGAAAGTAAGCGAATACACCAACGCCAGCACAACCCAGCTTGTAAGCCCCATAACAAAAGACTGGGATTACGATTTAATCGATATGCTCGGATATCCGAGAAAAATCTTCGGTGAGCTGAAACTTCCGGGAACAAAGGTAGGCAGATTCACCGATAATGTAAAGGCAAAGGTCGGTTTTGACTGCGAGGTAATACTCCCTGCGACCCATGACACAGCGAGTGCGGTTATAGCCGTACCGAGCCTCGATGAGGACAATCTCTACATAAGCTCAGGAACATGGTCACTCATGGGCACAGAGCTTAAAGAGGCACAAACAGACCCCTGGAGCGAAAAGCTCAACTTCACAAACGAGGGCGGAATTGACTACCGCTTCCGCTACCTCAAGAACATAATGGGAATGTGGATGATTAACTCCGCAAGAAAAGAGCTTGCACCGGATATGAGTTTCCCCGAGATATGCGAGCTTGCGGAAAAAGAGGATATTTCTTCCATAGTTCCCGCAAACGATGACAGATTCATGGCACCAAACAAAATGACAGTCGAAGTGCAGAATGCCTGCCGTGAAAGTGGTCAGCAGGTTCCCGAGGGAATCGCTCAGGTGGCAAAGGTAATCTATTACAGCCTTGCACAGTGTTACGCCGAAACCCTCAGAGAAATCGAGGAGCAGACAGGCAAACATTTTGACAGTATTCATATAGTCGGTGGTGGCTCAAATGCCGATTACCTCAACAGGCTCACTGCAAAGGCCTGCGGAAGAAAAGTCTATACAGGTCCTTCAGAGGGCACAGCCATAGGAAATATAGCCGTTCAGCTCATGGCGGCAGGGGAGATAGAAAACCTTCACGAAGCAAGAAAACTTATTTTCGCTTCATTCGATATAGGTGAATACGATTAAAAAGGTGGGATACTATGCCATCACCTGAAAATTTCAGAAAAATCATAACTGCTTTCGGTATTGAGCAGGATATAATAGATGAGATATATTCTGGCTATGAGGATCTCAAAGATAAATCCGACAGAAAGATAAAGTCTGAGTTCTTCGCCCATGCTCTTTCTGTAATGAATGAAAAACTCCCACCTGATAGGGTGAGAGAAATTCTGGAGGCAAACGCCTGCTGTAAAAGCGGAACAAGACTAAAAAACTCGAAACAGTTTGCAAAAGAAAATAAAGATAAGAGCCTTGAAGAAAAGCTCGAACTCATAAGCAGTCAGCCACAGCTCAATATGGGCAGTGCAGAGCTTGATGAAAAAAATAATCTTCTGATTCATGCCGTAAGCTATAAATCCGATGAGAAATTCGAGTGTGCATGTCCAACCGTGAGCAGAGTTAAACATACTCAGCCTATTCCGAAGGAGTACTGCTACTGCTGTGCAGGTCACTTCAGCTTTCACTATGAGCTTATGCTCGGTGTAAAGCTGAAAGAAGTCGAGATAGTAAGCTCACCCCACGAAGATGAGAATTATCCCTGTGTATTCAGGTTTGAAATCGAGAATTAAAATATAAGGAGTGCGATTTATGTTAGTAAACACAAAGGCGAGAGCAGGAGTTTTCTCCATTGCCCTCGGTGCATATCTGCCTCAGTTTCCGAGCCTTGTGCCGGAGTTTGAGGCGCAGTACGAAGCTTTCAAAAAAACCATACCCGACACCGTAGAGATTATTGATGGTGGTCTTGTCACTACAAAGGAGCTTGCCATGGCGGCAGGGGATAAATTCCGTGCGGCAGATGTGGACATAGTATTTTTACAGCTACTCACTTACGCAACATCCTACAATATGCTCCCTGCCGTAAGGGATCTGGATGTTCCTGTGGTTCTTGTAAATGTTCAGAAGTTAAGAGCCCCTGATTACGCAAATACAGATACACCAAAGTGGCTGGGTGAACTTTACGCCTGCGGTGCTGTGGGTGAGATGGTCGCAGACCTCGAGCGTGCAGGCAAGAGACATGCTGTTATTTCAGGCGTTGTCGAGGGCGGAGACCCTTATGTTCAGCATGAAATTGAGGACTGGTGCAGGGCAGCTCAGGTCAGAAGAAGATTCCGTGACACCAACATTGCCCAGATTGGCAGACCTTACCCGGGCATGATGGATCTTTACATAGACGAAACCAACCTTTACCACAGAATGTTCCTCTACACCAAACAGTTTGACTGGGAAAAAATGTGGGCTATTGCAGACAACATCACAGATGAAAATGCCATCAGAGCAAAAGCAGAGGATATACTCGACACCTTCGAGATTGAGGGCGGTGCCACAGTGGAAACTGTTTGGGATATGGCTAAATATGTCGTTGCCTTCGAGCAGTGGGTTAAGGATGAACAGCTCGGTCTTGTTGCCTCCCATTATGACGGCTTTGCCCAGGGTGTTGCGGGCAAGCTTGATTCCATGCTTATTCCTGCCTTCTCCATGCTCATCAAACAGGGTACAGCCTGCGCCGTAGAGGGTGACATAAAAGTTGCCATGGCTATGAGCATATTAAAAACCATAGCAGGCACAGGACAGCTCTCAGAGATGTACAGCATAGACTTTAACGAGGATATTTGCATAATCGGTCACTCAGGTTCAGGCGATGCCGATATAAGCCAGGCTCACAAGCCTACAATGAAGATAGTACCTGTATTCCATGGCAAGACAGGTGGCGGATACTTAACCCAGTTCTATCCACCTGTGGGAGACATTACCTACCTTGCCATCACTCAGGATAATGACGGTCATTTCAAGTTCGTTGTAGCCGAGGGCGTAAACGAAGACGGCCCGATATTCATGTTCGGTGACACAAACATGCGCACAAGGTTCTCCTGCGGTGCAAGGGAATTCTGCAACCGCTGGAGCGAAGCAGGACCTACTCACCACATGGCTGCGGCAGTCGGCAGACATATTGACACCATACTCAAGGTCGCAAAGATATTCAATATTCCTTGCGAGATTGTAACAAGATAAAAGAAAGGGAGATACACAGAATGAAAGTATTAGACGCAGAATTTGTCCAGGGATTTATAAGACTATGCAACGACGGATGGCTTCAGGGCTGGCACGAGCGCAACGGTGGAAACCTCACTTACAGAATCAAAGATGAGGAAGTCGAGTCCGTAAAGGAGAACTTCACTCCGGGCGAGTGGCGAGAGATTGGCACATCCGTTCCTGCCCTCGCAGGGGAATTCTTCCTCGCAACAGGCTCGGGCAAGTATTTCAGAAATGTTATCTTAAAGCCTGAGGATAGCATATGCATTATCGAGCTGGACGATAAGGGAGAGAGCTACCGCATCATGTGGGGCCTTGTAAACGGCGGCAGACCTACAAGCGAATTACCATCCCATTTAATGAATCTTGAGGTAAAGAAGCTTCAGGATCCTAAATACAGAGTTGTCTACCATGCACATACAACAAATATCATCACTCTCACATTTGTTCTTCCTTTAGAGGACAAGGTGTTCACAAGAGAGCTGTGGGAGATGGCAACAGAATGCCCTGTCGTATTCCCTGACGGAATAGGTGTAGTACCATGGATGGTACCGGGTGGCAGGGATATAGCCGTTGCCACAAGCGAACTCATGAAAAAGTATGACCTCGCAATATGGGCTCACCACGGAATGTTTGCTGCAGGGGAGGACTTCGACCTCACCTTCGGTCTCATGCACACTGCTGAAAAGAGCGCAGAGATTCTCGTTAAAATGCTCAGCATGACAGGCGCAAAGAGACAGACCATCACTCCTGACGATTTCCGCCACCTCGCAAAGGACTTTGGTGTAAGTTTACCGGAGGAGTTCCTCTACGAGAAAAATTAAGAATTATTTTTCAGACAAGTGAGTTTTATCTTCCTTGGATAGTAGACATTGAATGTTTAGCTTTTCAACCTCATCAGTCTTGCCTAACGGCAATCCGGCTTCCCCGGTCTCGGGGAAGCCTTTTTCTTTCAGGCAAACTTTTCCTCCTTGTCAATAGCCTTCCCTTTGACCGGGGAAGGTGTCGGGTTTTCTTTGGAAATCGAGACGGATGAGGAGAAAACACTCCCCCTTATGCCATTACCCACAATCGGAAAAGCTTTCCTCTTCGCAAGCAATTCTGCACTCTTAAATCTGAATTGATTTGTTTTTTCCCCAAAAGAATTATTGCTATTGCATATCATTTAAAAAGTTGAAATACACGAATT
>JAUNDK010000095.1 GCA_030526115.1 Clostridia bacterium | reverse complement strand
CTCGTCAAGACAGTAAGTGCAGGAACAGCATCTTACAAGAATACGGGTCTCACAAGTGGTAAAACTTATTACTACAAAATCAAGGCATATAAGACTGTTAATTCTGTAAAGGTATATTCCGCTTATACTGCTGTTAGATATGCAACCGTTAAATAAAATCGTGTTATTAGGGGTCTCCGCTCTTTTGAGCGGAGATTTTCCTTTTGGTGTATATTGTATTTCTCAGCATAAAGGAATATAATAGGTTAGAATAGGATATCTGTATATAAATGACCTTAATCATATAACTCGGAGGATTTACCCATGAAGCGATTCACAAAACTGTTGTCGATTGCTCTTTCGGCGGTGATGATAAGCTCGTCAATGCCGTTGTCCGCCTTTGCGGAAGAGCCCGATGCGGTTTATGAAACCGAAATAATAACAGAAGATATTATAGAGGACATAACTGAGGAAGAACCATTTGTTCCGGATGAGAGCGGAGAAGATATTCCCGAACTGCCTGAGATTAGCGATGAAGAGGAGTCTTCCGCAGACGATGAGAATGAAAACGAAGGAGAAATAACACCCGAACCATCTGAAGAACCGGGCGAAGAGTCTTCCGAAGATTCTCAGGTAGAGCCGGAGGCAACAGAGGAGCCTTCCCCTGAAGATGAACCTGCTGAAGAAAGTTCGGAACCCGAGGAACCAAGCCCCGAACCATCTGAAGAACCGCAGGAAATTGTACCGGGTTATGTTTTTAATTCGGATAATCTGTACGGAAAAATCTTTTATCCTGTGGACCGCATCTTTAATGTTGTAACCCAGGGATATAAATCCGGTGTTCATGAGGGTATCGACCTTGGCGGCGGTTGGGGTTCCGATGTTTTTGCCACAGAAGGTGAAGTTACCACAGTTCAGTACTGGGACGGAGAAACAACCGACGGCATTCAGAGCTATGGCAATATGGTGGAAATCACCGTAGATGAAGAAACCGTTATCCGTTATGCCCATCTTGACAGTATCAATGTTCAGCTTGGAGACAAAGTTAAAGACGGTGATGTAATCGGTACTGTTGGACAGTCCGGTAATGTAAGCGGTCCTCATCTTCACTTTGAGGTTATCGTAAACTGGGTAAAACTTGACCCTGCACAGTACATTACAGGTCAGAATGAAGAACCGGGTGAGACCGATGAGCTTTCTTTTATACCTGATACAATAGTTGAAGAATTCGATTTTCTTAACTTCGGTTACAGTTTCTTAAGCGACGAAGAGACAGAGGGTGAATACGGAACCTGTTACGGCGATCAGCTCTCTGAAAATCAGAGATATATCTATGATGCTCTTGTCAGTGCATATATAGGCGACGATGGTCTCAGCAACGGAAATACAGCAGAAGCCCCGGTTTCCGTATCCGGTCGCGGTTACTCAGCCGAATATCAGAACGGCGATTATGAAACTGCCTACAACGAAGAAATAAAACCTGTTTTAAATTCTGATATGAGCTATGCCGCATTTTCTTTCATTCTTGATTATCCCGAGATGTTCTGGATAAAGGGTGGATACAGTGCGAACATGTCAATCGGTTTTTCCGGCAGTAAATCAATAGAGGTCACAGAGATTAGAATTAAGTTTTCAGAGGGCGTTGAAGGTTATATTGACAGAATAGATGAATATAACAGAAAACTTAAGGAAATCAGACTCGAAATTCAGAACATGAACGGTCATGCCCCTCAGACCGAATATGAACTTCACAGAAGAATAAGCGAATATATCTGCAGAAAGACCACATACAACCACGAAGATATGAGTGCGGCAGTCGGACATTGTTCCGGTCCTGTTATCCTCGAGGATGAGGCAAAGGTGGTTTGTGAGGGTTATGCCAAGGCTTACAAGGCAATTCTCGATGGCTTCCATAAGGACGGAAATGCCCTTATAGTGGGAACAGCCGGCGGACCCCACATGTGGAACTATGTAAAAATTGAGGATAAATGGTACAGCATAGATGTAACGTGGGATGACAACGATTCACAGTCTGTTATGAACGTGATGTACTTCCTCAGAGGTTCCGATGGTTTTAAATCCCACGAGGAAATAAACACGGGAATTTCAAGTTCCGGTAACGTTTATCTCATTTATCCGAAGTTAGACCGTGAAGACTATGTCAATGGATGTCTTCACACAAATCTGAACAGATATACCGATCTTGCAGAGGACTACGACGGAAATACTGTAACCCTGTATTGTGAAGACTGTCCATACAGTATGGTTAACGATAAGAACGATATCTGTGAGGAACATGTTTTCTTAGTTTACAATCTGTCTGACGCAAGCTGCACAAGTCCTGCGATTCTATCGTTCGTATGTAATGTGTGCGGTTTCACAAAACTTGGGTATGATGAAGAAAATCCTGCAAAGGGTCATACCGAAGTAACAGATGAGGCAAGTCTGCCAACCTGCACGGCTCCGGGCCTCAGTGAAGGAAAGCACTGTTCGGTATGCGGTGTAATTCTCGAGAATCAGACGGAAATCAGTCCTACAGGGCACTGTTTCACAGATTATGAATCTGATGGTAACGCAAAATGCAATGAAGACGGAACTGAAACCGCCACATGCGAAAATGGTTGTGGAGCAACCGACACAAGGGTAGTTGTGGGCAGCAGACCCGACCACACACCTGGTGAAGCAACAGAAGAAAACAGAAAAGACCCAACATGCACTCAGAGCGGTTCCTATGATAAGGTAATCCGCTGTACAGAGTGCGGAGAAGTTGTTTCCACTCAGGAAGAAACAATTAATGCCACAGGTCACACAATTGTAACAGATCCCGCAGTTCCAACAGGCTGTACCACAAGTGGAAAGAGTATAGGTTATCACTGCTCGGTATGCGGTGAGGTTAAAGCCGAACAGTCAGTTTATGCCCCATTGGGACACCGTTTCACAAATTATGTTTCCGATAATAATGCCACATGTAAGGCAGACGGAACAGAAACCGCCACATGTGAAAATGGTTGCGGAGCAACCGACACAATAACAGCCGAGGGAACAAAACTCAGCCACACACCTGGTGAAGCAACAGAAGAAAACAGAAAAGACCCAACTTGCACTGAGAATGGACTCTATGATGAAGTTAAATACTGCACAGCCTGCGGAGACCCGGTTTCAAGGCAGCCGGTGATTATCCCTTCACCGGGACACAAAGTGGTAAATGACAATGCAAAAGAGCCCACATGTACTGAGAATGGTCTTACAGAAGGCAGTCATTGTTCAGAGTGCGGAAATGTGTTTACCGGGCAGGAAATCATCAACGCAAATGGGCACACAGAAGTTTTAGATAAGGGAACAGAAGCTACATGCACTCAGAGTGGCCTGACAGACGGCAAACATTGCTCTGTCTGCAGTGAAACAATCGTCAGCCGTGAAGTAATTCCGGCCCTTGGTCATAAATGGGATAAGGGTACAGTAACTATTGAGCCTACATATGAATCAACAGGATCAAAACTGTTCACCTGCCTGAACGACAGCTCCCACACAAAGACCGAAGAGTTAGCTAAGCTTGAGCTTACAAAGGTTGATGTTCCAAAGGCAGATAATCCTGTCTATAACGGTACAGTATTATATGGAATTTCCGATGGTGAATATTACACTGTAACAGGGAACTCCGGAACAGATGTCGGCACTTATACAGCCACACTTACCCTTGCGGAATACTGCATCTGGTCAGATGGAAGCGCAGAACCAAAAGAAATAAGCTGGACAATTTCTCCTGCATCCATTGCCACTGCAACGGTGGCATCTGTATCACAGAAAAGCTACACAGGCGAGGAGATAAAGCCCGAGCCTTCCGTAAAGCTCGGAACAAAACAGCTTGTTAAAAAAACCGACTTCAGATATGATTATGAGAACAATATCAATGCAGGTACAGGTACAGCTACATTAATAATTACAGGTAAGGGCAATTACACAGGTACAATTACAAAGCCATTCACAATCAAGAAGGCAACACCTGCTGTAACAGCTCCAACCGCAAAGGTTCTCACCTACACAGGTTCGGCCCAGACGCTTATCAATGCTGGTAAGACAACAGGCGGAACCATGAAGTACTGCCTTACATCCACAGGCACATACAGCACAACAATACCCAAAAAAACAAGTGTAGGTATTTACAAGGTCTATTACAAAGTTGAAGGTAACAAAAACTATAACAGCACAAGTGCAAAGTATATCACGGTTAAGATTGCACCGAAGAAGGCTGTAATCAGCTCCTATGCAAACACCTCAACAGGCATCAAGCTCACATGGGGCAAGGTAACGGGAGCAACAGGCTATATTGTTTACCGTGACGGTGTGAAGATTAAAACCATTACAAGTGGTTCAACCGTAACTTACACAGATATATCCGACACAGTAGCCAAGGCAGCAAACGGAAAGGCATTCAAGTACACCGTAAAAGCCTACTACAAGAACAGCGCAGGAACCTATGCTTACGGAGCAACCTCCACAGCAAAGACAGTATACAGAGTAAAAGCACCTGCAACATTTACAGCCACAGCAGGCACAGGCTACATCAAGCTGACATTCAGCAAAGTCCCGACAGGAATGAATTATCAGATTTACAGAGCCACAAGCAAAACAGGCACATACAGCCTTATCAAGACAGTAAGCGCAGGAACAACCTATTACAAGAACACAGGTCTCACAAAAGGAAAGACATATTACTACAAAGTAAGAGCCTACAAGACCATTAATTCCGTAAAGGTTTACTCAGCTTATACTGCCATAAAGTATGCGACTGCAAAATAATCAAAAAATGACCGCCATGGATTATCCATGGCGGTTCTGCTTTATCTTGGCCAGCGGTCTTTTCTGTTCATGAGTTCGGGGAATTCGGTATGTGGTTCTGTCTGATACCAGTATGCCACAGTTGCAACATCATCCTGTCGCTCAAAAAGTCCTCCGTGATATACTCCAATCTGCTGAATTGTAACCTTGAGGTCTTTCTCAAAAATAATCGGATCCGGAATATGCCAACGGTAAAAACTGCGCTCAGGCATTTTGTCATCGGTGTGATAATCATTGTGAACAAGATTATCCTCCTTGGAGTAGTAAGGATAACCCATGAACGGTGTGCAGTAGGTGTTCTCTATTGTTTTGCCGTTCTGCTGAGTTGCGAAGCTCCATGCTCCTCCGAAATAATCCTCGGTGCCTGTTCCGCAGATTGTCGGATATTCCTCGTCACCGTCTATATAGAACTTTATTTCTCCCTCTCCGTACCAGTAACGTTCAAGAGTTGTAAGAGCCATGTAAGTTCCTATATACTGTCCTTTACCTTTGATATTATCGAGAATTACATAATCCTTTGCTTTTTCTGTGAGTCGCTGGCGTCTCCACTGGGCATGGAAATAAGCGGTATTCTCGGGAAGAGTATCTGTCAGACAGTAATCCACCTGATAGAAGAATGCGGGAATATCCTCGTCACACTGGTTCTCGATGGTAATCTTTGCCTTTTTGTAGAAAGGCATTGGGAAATAACAGTTGAATCCTCTTGTGGGGTTTACTGCTATCGGCATGGAATTCACCTGATAAGATGCGCCGAATCCACAGCAGAAAAAGTCTCCGAGGGGACTTTCTACCGATGGAGTATCCTCATCGTCCCAGTACATGCGCAGAACCAGATCTCTGAGTACAAAACGGTTGCGGTCGCTGGTGTGATCCGTTACTGTAATCCAGATATGCTGAATTGTTCCGGGACCTGTAATCTCGGCGAGAGTTACTGTTTCACCTGCGGAAATCTTCGGTACACAGGGTGAACCCTTTCTTGATGGTCCGAGGTGGCTTGCGGCCATTCCGCCCTTGCCTTTTTCACCGTTGCGGTTCTCCCAGTTTATGCTTCGGCTTCTGCCTTGCTTTAATACGGAAATCTGACTTAAATCAAACATAAAAACCTCCTGTCAGTTAATCCACACATTTGCCATATTTTACCACAATCATTCAGCAAATAACAGTACTGTAAAAAAATTTCCAATGAAAATTTCGTCAAACTGCCATATCAAAACAAAAATTATTATATGTAATTACATATTGTGTAATTAATGCCCAAAGCTTATAATTAAAGTAGAATAACAGACGAAAAATGCGGCAAACAAGCCATTTTTCTCT
>JAUNDK010000094.1 GCA_030526115.1 Clostridia bacterium | reverse complement strand
AGCATGAGCACGAACATCACCACCATCATGAGCATGGTGAGGAGTGCAGCTGCGGTTGCCATGACCACGATCACCATCACCACCATCACCACGGCCATGATGCCGACGAGGTATTCACATCATGGGGTGAGGAGACACCAAAGAAGTTCACAAAGGCCCAGATTGAGGAAATCCTCGAGGAGCTCGATTCCGGCATTTACGGTGCTGTTCTCAGAGCAAAGGGATATGTTCCTAACGCTGAGAGCGATTCATGGATTCACTTCGACATGGTTCCGGGCGAGATTGAGATTCGTGACGGTGCCGCTGACTACACAGGAAGAATCTGCGTAATCGGTTCCGGTCTCAAGGAAAATGAGCTTCCTGCTCTCTTCGGACTTTAATCAAAAATCAGAAAGGAAACCCAAATGGCTAAACAACAGGTTCCCGTATATATAATCTGCGGATTCCTTGAATCCGGTAAGACAAACTTCATCGCTCCCATGATGACAGGCTCCGACTTCACAGACGGCGAGAGAACTCTCCTCGTTGTTACTGAGGAGGGCGAAGAGGAATACGATGAAGAGGCTATGTCCAACTATAAGGTTCGCATGAGCCTTATCGAGGACGAGGAGGACTTCAACAAGGAAGCTCTCACAAAGCTCGACAACAAATATCATCCTACTCAGGTTCTCATTGAGCTCAATGGCATGTGGGATATGGGCAAAGTTTTTGCCGAGAAGGCTCTGCCGGACAACTGGGCAATTTATCAGGTTGTAACAACAGTTGATTCCACAACTTTCGATGCTTACTCAAAGAACATCGCTCAGCAGATGAGCCAGCACATAATGTCCGCAAGCATGGTTATCTTCAACAGATGTACCCCTGAACTTGCAGAGACACTCCGTTCCCGTAACCTCAAGATGCTCAACCGCCGTGCTGAAATGTACCTTGAGTACACTGACGGTCACACCGAGGAATACGATGACGGAACACCTCCGTTTGACCTCGATGTTCCTGTACTTGAGCTCTCTGACGATGACTACGGTGTATGGTATGTAGACGTTATGACAAGCCTTGACCAGCACCCTGACAGATACGAGGGCAAGAGTGTTTCTTTCCTCGCCCAGGTTGCAAAGGATCTCCGCTTCGGCAGAGAGACAATGGCTGTAGGCCGCCAGGCTATGGTATGCTGCGCAGACGATACTCAGTTCATGGGTGTTCTTGCAAAGGGTCCGGAAACCAAGGACTTCAAGAGCAAAGACTGGGTTAAGGTTCAGGGCAAGATTAAAATCGAGAAGCACATTCTTTACAGAGGTATCGGTCCTATTCTCTACATTGAGAAAATCGAGAGAGCAGAAGCTCCCGCACCAGAAGATCAGCTCGTTTCATATTAAAAGGCAAAGATGCTTTCCGTTTATTCGGAGAGCATCTTTTTTATGAAAATATGCCCTCAGTCCATACAGACCAAGGGCATATTTTCTTTAAGTATATTATTTCTCAAAAGTTTTGGTAACAAGCTTGAGATTTTCAATAACAGGAAGGTGCTGAGGGCAGATAGCTTCGCACTGACCGCAGGCAATACACTCACTTGCCTTTCCAAAGTTTGCGGCAAGGTTATCATAATACTCGGAAGATGGTGTCCAACCTTTGCTTCCGTCAGGATTCTCTTTCTTTTCACCGTTGTATGCGGAGAAGTACTTGGGGATTGCAATATTCATCGGGCAACCGTCTGTGCAGTAAGAACAGCCTGTGCATGGAATGGCATTTTCGGATTCAATTATCTCTGTAACTCTGGATACAAGCTCCTGTTCTTCTTTGTTGAGAGGCCTGAAATCTCTCATGTAGGAAGTATTGTCTGCAAGCTGTTCAGGAGTGCTCATTCCCGAAAGAACTATCTTTACATTCTCAAGGGATGCGGCAAATCTTACCGCCCACGAAGACACACTCATATCCGCATTATATTCTTTATAGAGTTTTTCCGCTTCAGGAGAGATGTTGGAAAGCAATCCGCCTTTGATAGTTTCCATTGTGATAACCGGTTTATTGTGCTTCACGCAGATATCATAGCACTTTTTTGACTGAACTCCTGCTGAATTCCAGTCAAGGTAATTGAGCTGAATCTGAACAAACTCAAAGAAAGGATGTGCTGTCAGCACTTCATCGAGAAGCTCAGGGCCATCATGAAAAGAGAAACCTATGTGCTTTACAAGTCCCTTCTCTTTCTTATCCTGAATCCATGACCAGATGTCAAATCTGTTGTATTTGTTGATTGAATGGGAATTGATATCATGAACAAGATAGTAATCAAAAAACTCTGCGCCTGTCTTTCTGAGCTGTTCGTTGAAAATTCTGTCCATATCTTCAGCAGAATTCAGAAATCCCGCATGGAGCTTTGTTGCGAGGGTAAACTTATCTCTCGGATATCTTGAAACGAGAGCCTCTTTTACAGCCTCTTCAGACTTAAATGCACAGTACATCCATGCAGTATCAAAATATGTGAAACCCTGTTCAATAAAAGAATCTACCATTCCTTTGAGAGTTTCAATATCTACACTTCCTGAATCGTTGGAATCAAGGAGCGGAAGTCTCATAAGACCAAAGCCGAGCTTTTTTTCACTTGTAAATACATTCTCAAACATTTTTCTTCTCCTGTCTTTTTATTTTATGTTATAATACAACATAAACCTAACTTTAGGTCAAGAAGAAAATTTATTTATGTGAGGTTTTTTATGTATACCATTGGTCAGGTTTCAGAGATGTTCGGATTACCTATTTCAACTTTGAGATATTATGACAAAGAAGGGCTGTTCCCCAACCTTGTACGAAAAGGAAATATCAGATATTTCAGCGAAAATGAAATCGAAGCCCTGAGAATAATCGAATGTCTGAAACAATCAGGCCTTGAAATCAGGGAAATAAAACATTTTTTTGATCTGGTATCCGAAGGAAGTTCCAGCTACATCAAAAGAAAAGAACTGTTTGAAGCTCGCAAAAGTGCCGTAGAAAAGGAGATAGAATCACTTCAAAAAACTCTGGCTCTGCTTAAATTCAAATGCTGGTATTATGATACCGCTATCAAAGCCGGAAACGAGGACGGAATAAACAGCATGCTTCCCGACAAGCTCCCATCGGATATTCAGAAATTGTATGATGAAGCACACAAATAATTTGTAATCAGACAGATTATGAAATATAATAATTATATTAATTTAACAATGGAGTAATAATATGGCTAAACAGGAAACAAGAAGCAAATTTGAACGCATGACCACAGAGCCTGTTGAAAAGCTGGTAACAAGCCTTGCCGTTCCCACAATCATAGGAATGCTCATCACCGCTTTTTACAATATGGCAGATACTTTCTTTGTAGGTCAGATTGGCACAAGTGCCACTGCCGCAGTAGGCGTTGCCTTCTCTCTTCAGGCACTCATTCAGGCCCTGGGATTCTTATTCGGACAGGGCAGCGGTAACTTTATATCCCGCATGCTGGGTGCACAGAACGAAGAGGACGCAGGCACCATGGCAAGTGTGGGATTTTTCAGCGGAATACTCTCAGGTGTGCTGATTGCCGTAATCTCACTTATATTCATTAAACCTATATGCATGATACTCGGTTCCACCGAGACCATACTCCCCTATGCAGTTGAATATCTCACATACATCTTGTTATGCGCACCTATTACCATAGGCAGTTTCGTTCTGAACAATCAGATGCGCTTTCAGGGTAATGCGGCTTATGCAGTTATAGGCCTTGCAACAGGATCAATACTCAACATTGCCCTTGACCCGCTGTTTATTTTTGTGTTCAGGCTCGGTGTAAGCGGTGCCGCCATAGCAACCGCTCTTTCACAGTTAATATCTTTCTGCATACTCATTTACATGAACAAGACCAAGGCGGCTGTTCCTGTTTCCATTAAACATTTCAGACTTGACGGCAGAATTTACAAGGAAATTGTAAGAGGCGGAATTCCATCCTTTGCAAGACAGAGCCTTGCTTCCGTTTCAACTATCATGCTTAACACCATGGCAGGAAAATACGGTGCAGATGCCGCCATCGCAGGTATGAGCGTCGTTACAAGAATTTCCATGTTTGCCTCCAGCGTTGTCATCGGTTTCGGCCAGGGCTTCCAGCCTGTATGCGGATTCAACTACGGCGCAAAACTTTACGAGAGAGTTAAAAAGGCTTTCTGGTTCTGTGTAAAATTCGCCACCGTATTTCTTGCAATCGCAGGTATTATCATGTTCATATTTGCCCCGGAGATTATCGCAATATTCCGTAAGGATGACCCGGAGGTTATAAGAATAGGTGCTTTCGCCCTTCGTTGTCAGTGTGTTACACTCTTCCTGACAGCTACGGTTGTAATGAGCAACATGATGCTTCAAACCATAGGCATGGCGGTTCCGGCAACAATAGTCGCCATGTCAAGACAGTTCATCTTCTTTATTCCTCTGCTGTTTATACTCGGTGCGATATTCAGACTGACAGGTATAATGATGACTCAGGCGGTTGCCGATGTGTGCGCCTTTGCCCTCTCGCTTCCTATTGTCATAAATGTAATGAAAAAGATGCACGAATAAATTCACAGAACACAAAATCCCTTCTACCGTTAAAGTAGAAGGGATTATTTTTTTAGTTACATATTGATTTAAGAGACTCCGCTATGCTTGTAGAAGATGTGATATTTGTACTTGCACTGATTATTATATCAGATGCATTCACACTTGAAGCAAGGGCACTCAGACCCTGCTCAGTGTAATATCTGTAATCCACGACATAGGTTTTCTCGTAATGTGTCGCAACAAAAGGTGCAAGTGATGTACCGTTGGAGTCTATTACCAGCACACAGGCGGAACCATCCAGCTTCTCGCTGTTTGTAAGCACACCGTAAGCATGGGAACCTCCTAAGAAAGTCTCATACATATTTGTTGTATAATATCCGGTAACATCGGCATATACACTTCCGCTTTCATTGCCATAGCCGTCGTTATACTGGAAGGAAAGATTTATATTTGGTTTATAAACCTCAATGGTATCTCCATCAAGCGGAATTCCTGTTGTGTTGGAAATTGTTCCGTAGAAATCTGTCCACTCATCCTGAGAACAGTCTGCAAGTGAGATTGGTCTCACGCCCTTGGCAAATGCCCACTGATTATATGCATAGTATGAACCGAGACATGTTACATGTGTATCTGTGTTGAAATAAAGGTATTCATCACAATGTGCCTTGAGCTGCTCATAGGTCTGAATTGCTTTAACCTTGGAATCCAGAGAACCGAGAACATAATTTTCGATTTTGTGCTGATCGCTGGTCTCGTTCGGGAACTCATCAAGAAGTGCAACAGGAAGCATTATATCAATTGAAGTAGGTACCATCATATAATAAACCTGTGCGCCAGTGTTTGCGGCCAGATTATTTACACCGCTTATCACCGCAGAAGCCGCATCCGCATTGAATTTACAGTATTCAAAAGCTCTGCCGCCTACTTTTATCATGGTGTCATATTTGGTGATTTCTTCACCGCTTATATCAATTTCCTCAGCCGCAACAGGCTTTGGTGTAGATGTAGGTTCCGGGGTGGTTGTCGGCAACGGAGTAGCACTTGTCTCTGTTGTTTCCGGCTGTGATACCGGTTTTTTTGTTGTAACTGAGGAAAGCATTGCCCTTACACCGGTTATAAGCAGAATAAGAATCACCACAGCAATGAATCCGATTACAATAAGACTCTGGCGGCTGTTTCTTCGCCTTGCTTCGCTTCTTGTTTTTACCACACCTGCCGGTCTCTTTTTTGCTCTCTCGTTCCGGCTGTAATCTCTTGCGTAATTCTGAGTATCCCTGTAGCTGCTGTTTCGGGGCTGATGCGGATTCGGATTTGGGTTCTTTGCGGAAAACGGATTTTCCTGACCGTAGGTTCTGCTTTTTGCAAGATTAGGGTCAATGGGTCTTTTCTTTGCCGGAGCTTTTTTTGTCCCGCTCGGTTTTCTCTGAGGTATGTTTCTTTCGGGCATAACTTTACCTCCTTTCATCTGTAATAAAACGCATAATAAATCTCTATAATTTTAAATCACAGGCTGTGTAAAGTCAATAAAGCCACCTGCAATAAATCTGTAAAGAATATATGAATAAAAAAGAAAAAAGCGGACACCTTACGGTATCCGCTTTCAGTGTTGGCAAAAACCTATTGTTCCGGGCCGTTGCCAGCCGAGTATCGT